>CAZGYS010000399.1:0-6410 GCA_964530305.1 uncultured Leptospiraceae bacterium | reverse complement strand
CTAGGCTATACCTTTCATTGCATCAGTCTGGGAAGAAAGGACGGCCTGATTCAAATGGTAAACCGGGACGACACCATGAAGAATTCCATTCTCAGGGGCCGCCTGGCCGCGCGCTTCAAGGAATTCATTTGTTCCTACGGCTTCAACGCCCTGCGCGTGGCGCGATTTTTCGGCGGTTTCTTTTCCTGGCCGGCCGGGCCTCGAACGAACCCGGAGCGGAACGACAATCCCGCGACGACGAAAATCGCCGGTGAAACCTGAATCGCCATAAACGCGCAGCTCGCTCGATTTGAAGTACTTTCAAGTCGCGCCAGCACACCCTCATTTTTACCATTGGCGCGCCGGTGTGACGCAGCCACTTTCGGGAATGTCGAATCCCCGCCGGAAATTCCTTACGCTTAACTTGCTTCTGATCCTTGCCATGGCTATTTTCGCCCCGGGGTGCGACAGCTCCGGTTCCGACGATGAACTTGATCCGGTGTCCCTGTTCTTACTCACGGGCGGCCTGGTCGGCACCACGCCCGGCGGAACAAGCGTTACTCAACCGACGTTACAATTCAAACTGGGCATGAGCACGTGCGGTTCGGCCAACGGCCAGTTCGGATACTCGGCGCCCACGGGCGCGAGCGGTATTACCGTGGATATAAACGGAACCATTTATGTCGCGGACTCAGCGAATCATCGCATTAAGGTTTTTGATTCCTTCGGTAACTTCATGCTCGCTTTCGGAAGTTTCGGGACGGGTGACGGCCAGTTCAATACCCCGAAAGACGTCGCCGTCGACCAATTCGGCAATCTTTATGTAGTCGATGCCTCCAATACGCGGATCCAGAAGTTTACAACCGGCGGTACATTCCAGTCAAAATGGGGTTCCTCCGGAACGGGCAACGGTCAGTTTCAGATCCCCTGGAGCATCGCCGCGGATCAGATCGGTAATGTTTACGTAGCTGAAACGGGATCGAATTATCGCGTTCAGAAATTTGATCCCGCTGGAAATTACGTTACCCAGTGGGGCGGCAACGGCACCGGGGACGGACAGTTTTCCAACACCTCCGGGATAGACGTAGCTTTCGACGGCACCGTTTACGTCGGCGATCAAAACGGAAGTTCCGGCCGGGTACAGCTTTTCACCAGCGACGGTAACTTCCTTACGAAGTTCACGGCCTTGCCCAAGGATCTGGCGGTGGATCAAGCCGGTCATATTCATATCCCCACCGGCGGAAGTACCACGACGTATGATTCCAACGGCGGCACCGTCGGCTTGTCCTATAATGTTTCGGACGGTATGGTGGGCGCCTGCGCCTCGGCGACGTCTTGTTCATCCGTCTTCAACGTAGCCGTGGACAACAATCTGCGTGTATACAGCGTGGCCCCTCGGAACTGCGCCGTCTACGTTTGGCAACGGTGACGAAGGCGATATAAGATTATTCCGGTGAATTTTTGATTGCCCGCCCCCGGGCATGCGGTCCGGTAAGCTCATGGAAAACTTCGAGCTGGATCATCGCCTGGCGGCCGACTGCGTCGTCCTGGGAGAACTGAAATTTAGTCTGGTGTTGCTGGTAAAAAACGCGTTACTGCCCTGGTTCATTCTGGTTCCCCGGACCACGCAAGCCGAATTGATCGATCTGACGAAAGCCGAACAGGACCTGGTCTACCAGGAAACCTTGTTCGTATCGGAATTCGTCCGACGCAATTTTGAAATTACGAAACTGAACGTGGGCGCCATCGGAAACATCGTACGCCAGATGCACATTCACGTCGTCGGTCGGCATGAGTCCGACTTTTGCTGGCCCGGCGTCGTCTGGGGCCGAAGTGAAAAAGAAGCTTATGCGCCGGAACGCATCGAGGAAATCAGACGTCTGTTCGAGACGGCCCGATCGGATTCTTAAGTTAAGAAAAAATGAGAAAGTACTTTTCGCCATTCATATTCAAGGTAACGATGGAGATTAAGATGCGAAAGCCGCCTTATTTTCCCCGAAAATTCCTGGTTCGGACTCTCCGACGAATAAGCCGACCATGGGTCTATCTGTTACCGCTCCTGGTAGTCTTCGCCTGTGTGGGCGGTTCCGACGAGGACGACCTGCTCCTGCCCGCGCTACTGCTTTCCAACGCGGGTCCGCCCAGTTGCGAAAACAATACGGTTGCCGCCGCAATGACGATTACGCCCGGAACGCCGTTGGAACAAACCATTCGCGCCGGAGATACGTGTTATTATAAAATCAGCCCGTCCACGGACTCCATCCATCGGATCCGGACGACGGCCACCGGCTCTTTCGATCCTGATCTTTTCGTGGGTTTCAACGACGGCGGCGCCGGACAACTGGTCTTCGACGGCGGTCTCTATACAGCCATCACCGGCTGGTTGAACGCGTCCATTACCGCGGGCGGCAATGAGGACATGAACTTTACGTATACCGCCGCGGGCAAGACGCGCATCATCGCCGTCTACGGCTTCTCGGGCCCCGGCAATGCCGTCACGTTTACCCTGGACGTCTCGGCTAATTTGTATACTCCCGGGCAGGCTTGCCCCATCAAGTCCAACTCAACCGGCCCGCCCATTTTCGACGCGGGCTTCGCGCAATTGATGTTCGTGGAAACTCCGGCCACCTTAAGCCTCAAATCGGCCGACACGTCCTTCGGAGATCGATGTAATTTTCTCTTCTTTCCTAAATCCGTGCCGGCTTCCATTACGGCCAGCGTAGACGTTTCGGGAACGACGGATCAAATGACCATGTTCCTGTACAATGAAACTTCCATCAGGACCGGCGTTTCGGTAGCCGGGCCGGCGAACACCATGAACCATACTTTCGCCACTTCCAACTGGCGAATGTTGAGCGTGCTCGATTCGTCTTGCACGACGCAGTCCGATTCTCAGTGCGTATTCGATATTACCATGAATTGAAAGGACCCGCCGACGCGAAGTCGGCGGGTGTTGAAGAAGTTTAGACCGCGGCGGCTTGCAGCTCGGGAGCCAGGGGGAAATCGATTTCGAATCCGGCCAGGTTGTGAATGTAGTTGCTGATAACTTTATCGCCCACGGCGATGACTACGTCCACCAGATTGCCTTCGTCGTAACCGGCGGCGAAAAAGTCTTCCTTAACCTCATCGGATACGCGACCGCGTCCTTCGACCACGGCGGCCGTGAATTTAGCCAGGGCATTCAGCTTTTCGTCGAAACTTATGGATACCTTGCGAATCTCCAGCACCTGCTCCTCGCTGAAACCCATCATTTTACCGATGGCGGTATGAGCGGACTGGCAGTAACGGCAACCGTTGACCTCACTGGTCACCAGATTTACGATTTCTTTCTCTTTTGCGCTCAGGGTGGTTTTGCGATTTTGAAAGTTCAGATAATCGCCCAGGGCGGTTTCGCTCTTCGCGTAGTACGCGTATAGATTGGGAACCATGCCCACTTTTTCCTTGAGATTATCGAAAATCGCCTGATTGTTTTCGCTGACGTCTTCGCGTCCGGGTACGGTGAATCTGCTCATCTGTTGTTCCTCCAGGCTTTGCAAGCCGTTTTGATGAACATAGATTATCCAAAAGGGAAGGGGACGCAAAGGTCGGGATTTCCCGGGTCATTGTTCAAACTTCCCGAAGGGCGATTTTTTTCTCGGTTTCGCGGAATTTTTTCGGGCTGACCCCGGTGCATTTCTTAAACAGCTTGAAGAAGGGCGCCGGTTCCTCGAAGCCGAGTTCCTCGGAAATTTCCAGCACGGACTTTTCCGAATACAAGAGCAGCCTGCGGGCCTCAAGAGTTATGCGGTCATGGATGATACGCAGGGGCGTGGGCTTCTTTAAATCCCGAAAGAGGTTGGCCAGGGTCTTGGCGGATCGCCCCAGCATTTCCGAATAAGCCGCCACGGTCTTAACTTCGCGAAAGTGTTGCTCCACCAGATAATGAAAACGGCGATACAAATCCACGTCGCCCGGGGGGACGGCCGCCAGGCCGGTTTGATTTCGCGCCAATCGCGTACAGATGATGATCAAGCGCTTGAGCAGGAGCAGCAACATCTCGCCGCGCAGGCGATCGTCCTCCTGGAACTCATGTAGAAAAACCCGCAAGAGCAGTTCGAGTTTCTCCGTATCGTTTTCATCCAGGTTGATGACCGGAGGGTTACGGGCGCCGAAAAAAATCAGCCCATTGCAACTGACCTCAGAATCGTGGTCCCGAATACAATAGTAATCGCGATTGAACGAGAACACGGTCAATTGCTCCGTCGCGGATACGACGCGCACCATGTGCAGGTAGGTAATGGTCGTAATCGCGTGTCCGGCCAACTCCAGGCGATAACCGTCGATCTCCAGTTCCGCCGCTTCATCGGAACGATTCCAGATAATATGAATCAGATCCGAAGGCTCCGGAAAAGCATCCGCGACTCCCGCCATGCGAAGGCGAAAGAGACCGCCGCTTGAATCGCCCTTGTGCTCATGGAGCATATGCAAATTGGACGGGAATCGCCCGAAACGGTAACGGGATTCGAAAATTTTTTCATTTTTTTGAGCACGTTCAAAATTCCGCGCCCATGGGCGATTTCCCGCTCATCCATCAGTCCAGGGTTATTCGCCCAGATTTGACGACGAGAATTGCATACACTATCTTGGTGGGAATGAAACGCATTACTTACATCTCGAATTTCACGAAGGAGGTGGGCTTCGAGGATATCGAGCAAATCGGCGAAACCTCCATTCGCAATAATAAACGCGACGGCTTATCCGGTGCCTTGATGTGCTTTCGCGGAATTTTTTATCAGATCCTGGAAGGCGAATCCGAGAAGGTGGACGCCTGTTTCGAGCGCATCAGCCGCGACGATCGGCATGACAATATTTTCATGCTGTCCGTGGAGAACGACATCACGGATCGGAAGTATCCCGATTGGAGCATGAAGACCGTCGTGCTCGATGAAAAAACGAGCGAAATCATTCGCCCCGTGCGCAATCTCCTGGACGCCCTGCAAAAGACCCATCGTATTCTGGAGAAGTTCGCTCCGTCCACCGTCCTGCGCGGCATCCAGAGCGGCGAAAACCCGCTCGCCTGGGACATGCAATATGATCGCAAGGCGATTCTCTTCGCCGACATTCTGGGGTCCACGACGCTTTCGGAAACCCTGCCCATTCGCCAGGTGTCGGAACTGCTGGACGTATACTATGAAATCGCCAATCGCGCGATTATCGAGAACGACGGCACCATAGCCAAACTTACGGGCGACGGCCTCATGGCATATTTCGACTACGAGCGTACGGATGGAGCCGCTTCCGCGGCGATTCGCATTCAGAAGGAGCTGGCGGAGTTTCGCGCGCGAACCAACCTGGAGCGCGGCAAGCTCTTATACAGCGGAGTCGGCATTTCCGCCGGCAAGGTCCTGCGCGGGAATATCGGCTCCATGCTCAAGCGCGACTACACGCTCCTGGGAGACGTGGTCAACATCGCGGCGCGTCTTGAAGGTATCACACGCAAGGTGGGCTACAATATCGTCATCGACGAAAACGCAAGTAGAGCCATGGCGAGTTCCGCTTCGCTGAAAAAAATCGGCGTCTACCAGCCCAGGGGCAAGCTCAAGAGCCTGCGCATATTTACGCTGGATGATCCCGCGGTAAAATTCGATCGTTCGCCCGCGTCAATCAAGGACGGCATCGCCGGCCTGGGCGAAAGCCCCGCGGCCTGACGCGACGAGCCTGTTGAACAATTTACAAAATTTTTTCTTCCAAAGTGCTTTCGCTTTTTTGAGAAGAATTCCCGCGTAGTTCGTATCACTTACGCGCGACCGCGACGGATTCGCGCGAAAACAACATGGAGATACAAGATGAGATACGTGTTTTTACCGGCTCTAATACTGGGTCTATTTACTCTTAACGGCTGCGATGCCTTGAACAAAGCCGAGGAAGATTCGGACGCCGCGGCGCGTTCCTTCGCGATTAGCCAGTTGCTGTCGGCTACCGGCTGTAATACCGATAAGACCAATCCCACCGAGCTTACCTCGGGCACCGCCGTTTCCGGCCAGGTCGGCGTAACCGGCATTTGTTACTACCAGCTGACCACCGCGGGCACCTATGATTTGACCGTGACCGCCGGGTCCGTGCCTTCCGGAAGCCAGGTGATCATGTGGCTTTCCAATGACGGCGTTTCCAACCCCAGCGACCCCGGCATCAATTGCGTGTCCGGCATTTCGCCCTGGTTTACCTGCGCGACGACGCCCACCAGCGGCCTGACCACGACCGTGACGAGCTCGCGCATCATCGCCATCTACGGCCGCAACTCGTCCGGAAATGCTTTCACGCTTACCGCGACCAGGCAGTAATCTCTCGCATTACGCGCTCCGCCGTCGCATCGCGGCGGTTGGAGCGTGGTTTGAAGTGTATACAATCAGCCCGGTCTAATGTGTATAGAATCAGCCCGTTTATTCAAAACG
>CAZGYS010000398.1:0-6412 GCA_964530305.1 uncultured Leptospiraceae bacterium | reverse complement strand
GGAGCGGGGTGATTCGCGTAGTACTGATTCAAGGCCTTCCACTGGGCGGTCCAGGCCACGCTGTCTTCCGAGAAGACCACGGCCCAGGGCACGGTAGTGGGGAGGCCATAGGCGTCTCCGTTCAGGAAGCACGCGAACCGGCTCAAGGTCAAACCCAGGCAAATGGGGATCATCAATTGATCGCACCAGTGTAAAAAATTCACTCCGGTCTTCTTGCAATACACCCAGCCGCCGAAGGCCGAACCGATGGTGGCCCCCAGGATGGCGAAGCCGCCCTGGCCGGTGATGAGAATCATGGGGTTCTGAAGGAAGGCCTTCGTGTCCCAGAAAATAAAATGAAAGCTTCGCGCAAACAGGAAGGCGGTGAGCACGGACGTGAAAAAAGCCGTCGTGAACCATTCCGACGAGTAGCCGGCCCGCACGCTGCGATGGCGTTGGTAAATGTATCCGATTACCAGGGTCAAGAGAACCCAGTGGCCTTCGTAACCTTGAAACTTAAAAATCCACCAGTCGATGTTTACGGGATACAATGGAATTCTCCGAGGGTAGGTTCAGGGTAGCGGTCGCGTCAGTATACGAAAGGAATCAACGCCTTGCGACGCGCGGGATAATCCGGTACGTTTTCTCGATACCAGACGGTCGTGGCGCGGGAGCGACCCGTGAGATAGGCCGCCATGATAAAGACCATGCCCCAGACCAGCAGGTGGCCGGACATCACGGCCACGCCGATCCAGGCGATGATTTCAAACAGATAGTGCGGGCACGCGACCAGGGGAAAAAGGCCGCCTTCCGGTACGCGATATTCGCTCTTGTTCGCGGAGTCTCGTCGAAGATTGGCCAGCAAAATATGGTGCCGCAGGTTCATCACCTGGCCTGCCAGGAAGAGAATGCCTCCCGCGACGATGGTGGGATACAGGCTTGCGTCATTGCCCTGGGCGGCGGTCACGAAGCCGTCGTGAATACGTTCCGAATTCCAGGCCAGGAAGCTGTAGCCGCCGGTGATCATGATGGTCGTCACCAGGCCCATGGGGCGCGAATACTTATGCAGAAAAAGCGATTCCAGTACACGCTTGCCGAAGTGCAAGGTGAAGGCCGAAAGCAGGGCCAGGTGGTACATGGAGGACGGCATGCCGCGAGCATACCAGCCGCCCGCGTAGACTGCCAAGGGAATAAAGTAGATCAGGAACATGGCCAGGCGCGTACTGATGCCCGCGCCCTTGCGAAACTTACTGTATCCCAGGCGAAACTTACCGCTGCCTTCCAGGTAGAGCAGGACCAGCCCGGCCAGAATCATCTGGCCGAAAGAAACGTAGGTATTGAAATCGTACTCGAACATTGCCGTTCCCTGAAGTTCCTGTTCAGACCTTTACGCTGGTGAACGCGCCCAGGATGTCCAGTTGCCAGTCCGGAATCCCGGACGTCAGGATTTCAAGTCGGCTGCCGTTGACGCCGGCCTTGTCCATGATCATGTTCGTGACCATCTTGGCCGTTACGTTGGTTCTTTCCATGAAGATGGAGTGATGGGGCACGTAGACCCAATCTCCGATGAACATGAGGTTGTCATAGGGAGATTGCATGCCGGGGCGATTCTTCTCATCGCCCGGGCGAAAGCCCGTGTAATTGGTCCATAAGTTAATGTAGTAGTCCGACGGAGTCGGCAGATCGGGCATGATGCGCTTGAGTTCCTGGTGTACGCGTTCCGCGAAGGAGCGAAAGCCGGCCTTGCCGCTTCCGAGTTCCTTCCAGTTTGAAACCTGGACTTCGATCAGGTCCACGCGCTTCTTGCGCAAACCCGGAATCTGGCGGACGGACCAGTTGGTGGTAAAGCCCAGCAGTTTGAAGCCGGTGGGCATGAAGTCCGGAGCGGCGAACTTCGAGCCCGGAGGAAAACGCTTTTCCCAGGCGTCCGAATTCTCATACAGGAGATTCACGCAGACGATGGCCGCCTGCGAAAGCTGTAGAATATTGCGAAAGTACGGATCTCCCCCCAGATTGCTCTTGAGGATTACGTTTTTCGCGCCTGGGATGTCCATGGCCGTGATGTAATAGTCCGCGTCGTATTTGCGAGGCTGACGCTCGTCACCCTTTACGCTTTGCAGGTTCTCGTGATGCGCGCCGCAGAAGGGGCAATGATCATGATGGCCGCCGGTGACCAGGTTACCGCAGACGCGGCATCTGCGGACGCGTCCCCGGGGGATGTCCTGATTCACGTGCACGGCCCGCACGCGGCCGTCCTTCACTTCAAGACCGGTAACTTCCGCGTTGTAGACGATTTTGCCGCCGGCGGCGCGGATGTATTCGACCATGGGATCGATCACGGTTTCATCCGGCGGCCATTTGAAAAAGTCGGCGATGGAATTGCTGGGATCCGCTCCCAGGCGGACCATGTTGGCCACGGCCAGCGCGGAGCATTCTTCGGGCTTCATGAAGAAGGCCATCTCCGACATGGCGCCGTAGTAGTGTTTGATTACCTGATCGGCGATGCCCAGGCGTTTGGCCCACGCGTGGAAGGTCATACTGTCCAGATACAGCCGCTGGTCGTCGTCCAGGTAATTGAAGCCCCACATCTTCAACTGCGCGCGAGCCTGGGCAAAACCGCCGGGCGCGCGACGATTCGTATCGTTGGCCGAGGGAATGAATAGCGGGCGGTTAGCCATTTCGAATCGACCGAAGGGAAACGGCCAGCGGGACATGGCGATTTTATTGTGTACGCCGCTGGCGGTGATGAAGTAATAGAAGGTCTCTTCGGGGCCCATGGGAGTCAGGCCCATTTTGTGGCGTCCCAGAAACTCCCGGAAATTCTTATAGAACATCCACACGGCGTGGAGTCCGTGTTCGCGCGTGTATCCCTCTGAACCGAAATACTTTCGCGCGAAGTTCTTATCCTTCCAGGCCTTGAGCTTGCCGCCGGGAACGCCGGATTTCTCCAGAATGGTGACCTTAAAACCGCGGTCCGAGAGTTCGCAACCGGCCTGGAGGCCGGCCAAACCGCCGCCCAGGATGAGCACCGATTTACCATTGGGTTTCAGCTTAACCTTGTTGTCGGGGAGCACGGGGAATTGGCGTTTGTAATTGCCGTGGGCCAGGGAGGAGTAACCCATCCCGCCTCCCGCTCCCAGAAGCAGGGAGCCCGCGCCGTATTGCAGGGATTTTTTTAGGAATTGCTTTCGCCCGATACCGCCTGATTCTTCGCTCATAACGAAGCCAGATTGAAGACGAACCTCCAGCGGGTCAATGAAATGTCGCTTTTCCAATCATTGGTTTTTTCAAGGAATCGCGTGAAAAGTTCTAGGCCAGGGCGCGATGCGATGAATTGTGTGCCATCATGATTTCGTTTGACCTGTTTGGCTTGCAAGCCCGCCGGTTCTTCGCCGCGACCCTGATTCTCGGATGCGTCGCCTGCCGCACGACGAACGTAGACGACGAATTAAGAATCGTTTCGTCCATGAAGTGCAACAATAGCGCCTTTAATCTAAATAATTTATGCGATGATGAAGTTCAGCTTCTGACCCGGGCGCTTCGGGACCCGGCGGTTCGCGATGCCCGGGGCGTTGATCGAAAATACCTCAAGCAAGTCTCGGATAAAAAGGGCGCTCCTTACGCCGCGGCGCTGTTTTTTCAGAGGCTCAATCAGGAGCCTCGTACCGCGGCCTACTTGAAGAAGGTTTTCGCGCGCGCCGAGCAAATCAGGAGCAAGGGTTTGCCCCGGACCGTTCGGAAAAAAGCCGGGGACTTTCTGTTGGCCATGGTTCCGGCCATCTGGTATGATTCGCCCCAGGCGGTCGGCGGGGACGGTCGGGATATTCGCAAGGTTGCTTCCAGCATGGGGTTCCGCGAAGCCTTGATTCGAGTCAACGCGGACGGAACCGTGGAGGAAAACGCGAAATTCCTCTGTAGCTGGCTGACCCGGGATCATGGAACGGATAAGATAATCCTTGCCAGCATCAGCAAGGGCGCCATGGATATTAAGCGCGGCCTCCAGCTTTGTCCGGAGCGCTTCAAGAACGTGCGCGGTTGGCTGAACATCGGCGGAATCAATCGCGGCTCCTACTTGATTACCGAGATCAAGGGCAATTGCTTCTATAACTGGCAAGCCCGGCGCTATTTCGCGAGTAATAAGTATACCTACGAAACCTTTCGGACCCTGGATGTCCGCGAAGACAGCCCCGTTTACAAACACGCGAAACTGCCCGATCACATGCGGGTGGTGAACGTGGTGGCCACGCCCATTCGTCGCCATCTGACGAAGCGGGCCGAATACGGATACAATGTACTTTCGAAATACGGTCCCAATGACGGTCTGACGGTCATCGCCGATTCCTACATGCCGGGCGCCGTGAACATTTCACTGTGGGGAACGGATCATTACTTCGCCATTCCGGAAAGGCGAAACCTTCTGCTCTACGCCGCGCTCTACGAATATCTGTCGGAGTAAGCGGCCCCGTTCAGCGCTTTTCGCGTACAACCAGAAGCTTCAGGTAGGTATTCGTCGCCGCCGTGATTTTGATTGCGCCGGCGGAAGGCAGGGATATCAACGCGGCTTTTTTCAGGGGATAGCTTTTCGTGTCCAACTCCAGCGTGCCCCGGCCTTCCAGTACGAAGATGCCCCGAACGGCGTTGCCGGCTTTCGGCGACCGCGGGATAAAGCCCCGGGAGTTGATACGCATGATGGAGAATTGAACCGAACCCTTGCTTATGGCGGTCTCCAGGCTGGGTAGGTTCCCTTTCAAGCGCGCATCGATGAACTTCGAGAGGTCGGTTGTCTGAATGGTGCGCGAAGACGTGTCGTGTTCGGTGGGGGGATTGCCGCAAGAAGCGAAGACCAGGGCGAAAAGCATCGCCCCGGTCTTCATTGCGAACGGCATCAACTTGAAGTGATGCGCTCTCATTACTCGAAGGTAATGTCTACGTTCTTGCATTGATACGTCCCGGACGCGGGGGTACCTTCGCAGAACTCGGCTCGGGTCGTATTGTCAAAGGGGATTGCCTTGAAACGATACATCCCATTGGACATGTTGGCCATGTCGGTCGTAATGGCGCACGCGGACATAAGTCCGGTTGCGATTAGCGTCGCCAGAAAAAGATAAATGTTTTTCATGTTTTCCTCCGGATTTCCTTAGTCTGCGTAACTTTCTCTAACATTCTTGCAGTTGAGCGTGCTGCCGTCACCTTCAATGGTACAGGCCAGTTCACGGATGTTGATGCAACCGAAGCCGCAGTCGGCGGCGGTCAGAGTGACGCTCTTACCGTCGGCGCCGGCTCTGAGATTGCCGTATACTACCTGGCAACCGGTCATGAGCGAAATGAACAAGCCGGCCGCGAGAATTCGTAAAATTACTGATTTCATGGTTTGCTCCTATTTTTCGTTGATTTTGACTCGTCTGCAGTTCAGGTTTTTGTTTTCCTCGGGCTTGCAGTGCGCCACGTAGAAACCGCCGCCGGCGGGACCTTGTTTAATGACCGTCATGTAAACGGAATCGTTTACCGCCGCCGTGGATGTAACCCGGTAGGACGTGCAGGCCATGACCGAGATGGAACCAACCGCTACTAGAGCAAGTAGTAGATTCTTCAATTGAACCCTCCTGTTAACTTAATTAAGCCATGGAAGGCGCGAAGCGACTTTTAGATCAACCGCAAATTAAAGGTAAGGGCATATTCCCGCGCGAAAGCGAAGCGAAAACGTGAATTGAACCCGCCGGTTTTGCACAATATTCAATTGTGACCATGCGACCGGCGTTTTGCTCGTGCGCAAATCACCTTTCCTGCTTTTTCACCAGGTCGAAGATACCGCGGATGCCGGGAAGTAGTCCGCTGGTAACGGAGATGCCGTCGGAGCGGGCGCCCTTGAGCAGGCCGTCGATGATGCGCAGCAGACCCAGGTCGAAGGTCAGGCGAAACTCTTCCCAATCGATGTTGAATTCGAAGGGAATGCGAATGGTCAGGTCGTCGATGCGAAGGTATTCGTCATGGGACTTATCATAGCGCGGAATATTGGCCACGGTCCCATGGACCGCGCGGCCTTCGCTGCCGCCGAAGTGAAATGCTTCCAGCGCGAGCTTACCGCCCATGAAGGGACCGAGGAGCGAATCGCCCAGAGCGGTGATTTCACCCCAGGTACAACCCCAGACGCGAATGAAACCCTTGCCGTCGGAGCCGCCGATCTCAATGCGTCCGGAACCAAGACCGGCCGTTCCTCGCCCCGCGCGAAAGAAAACGTCGATGGAAGTGGCCACGTCCATGTCCGCGTTCTCGAGATTGATGTCGTGAATGGCCACGGTGTAGTGGGGCGTCATGGTCTCGTCGTGGACGCGCACCCAGCCTTCGCGAATGGTCGCGTTTTTGAGTTCCACCTGGTGACGTAGCGGCAGAAAGCGATTCTTTAAATGAGAATGCTGGCGATTGATATAGTCCA
>CAZGYS010000397.1:0-6413 GCA_964530305.1 uncultured Leptospiraceae bacterium | reverse complement strand
CCTGCGAACTCATTTGCGGCTCCATGGGTTGCTACACCATCTCTTACGTCCTGGCTACTTATAATGGCGATCGCAAATACAATGTAACCGCGGTATCGGCCCTGGCGTCCGCGGAGGGCGGCTCCGAAGTCGCCAATATCGGCACCGGTCTGGCGACGGCCGTCGTTTCCGCGCTCACCAATATCTTCGGCGGAGCCATTACCGACGCCGCTTCCGCGTTCGGCGCCCTTCGCACGAGCTACGCCCGTTCGCGCTGGGATCACAATCGCAACAATGGTACGCTCTTCTATCACAAGGCGGGAGACAAGGGTTTGTGGCCCTTCAACTGGATCTGGAAAGGCGATCACGATCGCATGGTATCCTTTCACAGCCAGTGCGGCTACCGCGAGATTCGAAAGTTCTCTCGCTGCGGCGGCGAAAAGGTAAAAGTCGGCGTCTTCAAGAAGCGCACTATTTATCCCTACACGGGTCACTACGCTTCCAGTCGCGTCAGCCGCTACGGCATCCAGGGCGCGCAACATGGTTACATGTCCAAGACTTCGTCGGCCCAGTACAAGCGCTGATGTAGCGCCGCGGTTAAACGACAACTACACAAAGACACAATTCAAAGCAAACGCGGGGGCTCGAGCCGGAGTCCCCGCATCGCATGGGAAAGAGAATCATGAACAAACGCATACTGATCATCCTGGGAAGTCTGACCCTGGCACTTATTGGCATATCATTTTATCTACTCACCGGTGGAAGCGAATCGCCCGCCGACCAGGCGGGAAGCAAAGCGCCCATGACCGCCGACCCCACCATCATGCCCGGCGGTACGACCGATCAAGGGCAACTCAAAACATCACCCCGGGAAGTGCTGGTGCACTACACGAACTGGGCGAAGTATCCGCCCGATTCGCGGCCGCTCCTGCCCGGGCACACGGACGTCATCAATCACGAACGCGTCCATCTGCCGCAGCAGGACATGGCCGCCCTGGTGGACGGCGTCATAAAGAAATCGCACTACGCCTGCCGTCTGCAACCCATGCGCCACACGGTGACCGAGGGCGAAGCCATGCGCGTTCAATTCTACTGCACGAACGAAGGGCGTCGCGTGCCCGTGAAGGTCGCGTCCTTCAAGCTGGAGCGGCGTCTCATGGAGAAACGTTGGCCCACCGGAGGCATGACCGTCGGCGATTCCGGCCAAAAGGGCGATTCAGTGGCCGGCGATAATATCCACACGTTCCACTTCAAGCCGAAGCGAAGCGATTGGGGCAGCATGTTCCTGGACGTGAAGTTTACGATCCCGGGCGATCCCCTGCGCGCCGAGTATGAGCTCAAGACTTCCTTCTTTTCCTCTCCCGTCGCGCCCGCGAAATTTACCGGTCGCGTTCGCGAGGAACTGCGCAACGGCTCCCTCTATCTCAAGGTGGAGCTCAATGTACGCGCTCCGGGGCGCTATACCATCGAGGGCAATCTCATGGCAAACGATGGTCCCATCGCCTTCGCGCGTCGAGACGCCCGCTTGACGAAGCGCGGCCTGACCTGGGTGGAGCTGGAATACTTCGGCAAGATTTTTCATGACCGGGGTTTCGCCGGTCCCTATAAGCTGGTGGGCCTGCGCGGCAAGCGCAACAACACGGCCATCGATCCCGATAAACTAAACGGCCCGCCGGAGCAAGTGGCGAAGTACATCAGCGCCGCCCAGACCACCGAACCCGAACGGCAGTACATGCCGCTGTGGTCCGGAAAGCACGAGACCCGCGCCTACCAGCTCAAGGATTTCCAGGATCGGGTCTACGATTCCGAGGAAAAACGGGCTCGCATCAAGCTCTTGCGCGGACTCATTCGAGACACGTAAAATGCGGAGATTCCCCCGAAAACGGCCGGTAAACGGCTGTTTGGAGGGGGAGTCGGAGCGCCTTGACAGGGCGCCGGGCCGGCCGGATCCTGGCGCCATGAATATCAAAACAGCATTAATTTCTACCCTGCTCGTTGTCGGCCTGGGTTTGACCGCGAATTGCGGCGGTGGTAAAAAAGAAGACCTCTCCAAGTACAGCGCGGTGTGCGATAAAGTCCTGAAATGTGATAAGCTGTACATCAAAATTTCCAAGAACCCCCTGGTTATGCAGAAGTCCGGCGGCAATGTCAAAGGAACCTGCCAGAAACAACTCGCCGGTTTCGCCAAGCACAAGTCCTACGGCCAGTTCATGCCCCAGCTGATGGATTGCCTGAACTCCGCGACCTGTGAGAAAATGAGCTTCAACGGTTGTTTCGCCAGCGTAGTTCAGAAAAACGTTCAGAATCCCACTCTGAAGAAGTAAACTGAAAATCAACCAGGCGAATCGCCGCGTTCCCGCGGTATTTCGCAAGAGACCCGGAGTTCGCTCCGGGTTTTTTTGGGTTTGGTGAGGAGCTCTCTCCCTGGCTTTGCCGCCGGCCAAGTCCATCGCAGATGGTCTTACCGATGATGACTTGGGCCGACGAAGGCGATTTTTCCAGGATGGTGTCCCGCGCGATATTCAGGCGATAAACGCGAAGCCGAGTGCCGCCGGCCGGAACGGAAAAGGAGTGAACGGCGGGGTGCTCCTTGTCGGCCCAGCGTACTGTATATCCTTCGACACGGCAGGGCGTGGGTCGACGATTGCGAAACCGTATGCGAAGATCGTAGTACCAGATACTCTCCCGGGAAACGACAAGACTCTCGACCGCGGCCGTGATGGGCTTTTCAGCTTCCATGGGTCGCTTCGGTGATCGGGGATCTCGGTCATCATGCTTGCATTGAAGCGTCAACATGAGGATCGTCGCGGCCATAAGTATGCCCGGGATGCGCATGGTACCCTCCGAGGTGGCTTGCGTCGGCGCGGGTCGTTAAGCTTCGGGTTTGAATTCCACGCCGTGCAGATTCGCCGTCATGATTTCCCGCTCATCGGGAAAGTCAAGCTCGGCCAATTCATCCCCGAGCAGACTGTGGCGTTGTCCTTTCGCCCTGGATTCAAAATCAAAGGGAATGATTCCTTCGCCCCGCATCTTCTCCGGTGTCGATTCAAGGGCCTTGTTGTGGGCCGCCGCGGCGTCCCACCGGGCCGGGAAGTCCGCCGCCTTCCAACCCGAGACCGTGGACGAATCTTGACCCAGATTGTGCGCCCAGAGGCGGACGCGAAAGTCGCGGGTCAGCGCGGAATCGCGGATGCTCAGGCCGACTTCCGAGTCCAGGGCGAAACTGCGTTTATTGGCGTTTGCCGAACCGATGGTCATCCAGTCGTCGTCGACCAGCATGAATTTGGAATGAACGGCGCGGCGAAACATGGTGTAGTCGCGCATGCGATTTCCAAAAGCGGCTTTTACCCGGCGAAAAAATTCGTATTGCAGATAGTTGCCGTGCCGGGTCAGGGCATTGGCGCCGTCGTCGGCCGCCGCCGATTGAACCACGACGATGATGAGAATTAAGTCGGGATCAATTTTCGCCCGAGCGACGAGCCGGTCGGCCAATTCCAGGCTGCGAAAGTACTGGTTCTCCATATAAATGAAGCGCCGAGCGCAGGCGACCATGCCCTTGTAGGCGCGAAAGGTGTCGTCACGGGCCGTGGCGTAGGGTCCGATGACCGAATCGGTGGAAATCGTTCGCGTCATTTGTACGCGATGTACGTTGCGTTTCGGATCCAGGTCGAAGGGGTTCAAGGGCGAGCGGATCAAGGTTTCCATGGGTTTCCACCCGGGCCGGGGAGAAGCCTTCGATTGACCGCGTTCGCGGTTCCAGCGTTGAACGAATTCGCGTTCGAAACTCTTGACGATGGGTCCCTGCATTTTGACGTGCAGGTCGTGCCAGCCGACAAGTCCCGAATAGGACCAGGCGGTGTTCGCCTTGCGTTGCTCGATGTCCAGGCCGCCGCAGAAGACGGTGGTTTCCAGATCGTTTCGCACGAGCATGAATTTTTGATGGTGACTGGCAATGTGAATGTTCTTATAACCCTGGTTGGCCAACCAGCTCTTGAGGCCGCCGATATGAGCCGGGTGCAGGCTCAAGATATATTTCAGGTTGTCTTCTTTTCCGGCGGGCAGGGCGGCGATGATGTTGTTCAAGGGGCCGATGCCCGTATTACGCACCCACGCGTGCAGGCCGGGTACGGCCGGATCGAAATCATTGATGATCAAGCGAATGACTACGCCTTCTTTCGCCTTTTCCGCGAATAAATCTCCCCAGGTCCGCGCGCCCTTGTAACCGGACACGGCTACCAGCGGCGTTGCCGGCGCGAAGAACCAGTGAGCCAGCCAGATATAATCGCCGGGCCCCGTCCCCTGGACGGTCTTCTCCATTTCCACCAGGGGTTCCATGAGATCGTTTTCGGGCCCGGTTCCACCCGAATCGCGGCCGTTGATCAGCGGCGTTACCAGGCCCTTCGTTTCGCCGTCGATGTAGTCCGCGTAGTCCTCGTCCTTGATCTCTTTTAGAAAATAGCCGCAACGCGGATTCAGGCGATAGGCGGGCCGGGGCCTTCGCGCCAGCAGCAGGTCCATGTGGACGGGATTCGCGTTGGCGATGAGGTCCACCGTGTTGAAATCGACGAAGGCCTTCCCGGAGTAGTGACTCCAGATAAAACCCTCCACCTCTTTCTCGTCGATGATTGCGCGCACCAGCAGGCACTGATAGGGTTGGTTCGCGTCGCTGGTTTTTTCGGCGTGGTACAGGACCTGCTTGACTCGCACCAGGGTGTCCGGCTCCAACCAGCCGATGAATTCGCCCTGGTTCGCGCTGCTCGTACGAGGTGGAAGAGGGGCCGGCTGTTCGGAGGGCGGATAGACGCCGCGCAGGAAATCCGTAGCGACGCCGCGCCACTTCCATCCGGTTCGCGCCGTATACTTTGCGTTGTCCCAGAGATCGTTCTTCCGAGTGATTCTCAGGAAACGGCCCGGCTTCAGGTTTTCCGGAGGGATAATGCCGACTGTCTGTGCCATATCATTTTTTCCGTATCACGCCAGATCCGAAAAATTCGAATCGTCGACGATGACCCGAAAGGTATCGGGATCGAGACCTTCCCATCGCGCCGTGCCGTCCGCGATGGTTCCGGGATGCATGCGATTCCGGGAATCCAGCAGGCTTACCGTCAGGCCCGCGGAGTCCAGCGGTGTTCCGGTCTCCTCGTCGACCAGGACCAATTGTATGGAATGCCCGGAGGGCGTGGTATCGTCGCTTTTGTCGTCCAGCGGATCAATGCGGACGCCGGGAGGTTCCTCAAGGGTCAGTGAACCGTCATCGCCTACCGTGATGGTGAGGCTGGTTCTCATGCCATCCTTGATCTGAAAGTCAATGCCCACTGAATCGCCGTTTCCCGAACGCGTCCCCGGTCGCGTCGCTTCGGAGTCTGAACCGCGAAAAAGCCCCTGTCAATTGGGAACGTGCGAGGACGAACTCAAAGCCATGGAAAAAATATAAACTATATTAATTGTCTTCGCGGCGAAAGGCGTGGTGCCCGCGAATCGACACTGTTGTTTGGAGGCGATGAGACCGGCCGTTCGACGGCGGGCGTAATCAGCGAATGATCTTTTGTTTCTTGATTTCGGTCACATCAATGATGTGAACATCATCAATGGAACGAATCACGAGACGTGAACCCTTTTGCGCGATGACGGCGCCGCGAATTTCGCGGCCGTCCCGCAAAATAATGCGTTCGATATCCCGGTCGAAGACGCGGCGCAGATCCGCTTCGGTTTTCACGCCCGGTTTACGCAGGGTGCTTTGAATGGTTTTGATGTCCAATTCCGCCAGGCGCTTACGCAGTTCGTCGTACTCGGCGCGCAACTGTTTGATGCGAACCGGCGCGGCGGCGGGAGCCGAGGCTTGCGTCCCATGGATGGTGATGCCCTGGCCGGCGTTGAGAACTTTCGCGTCCTCGGGTTTGTTCGCGGCGACTACCTGAACCAGACCGTCGCTGACGAGGACCGCGGACTTCCCGTCATTGGCGGTAATTTCGAAGGACGTGCCCCGCACGGATGCGATGGCCGCGATGGTGCTGACGATGTATTCGTCTCCCTGCTCCCGCTTCTTTACGAAATTCAGCAGAGTACCTTTTTTCAGGTTCAGGCCCTGGTCCATGCCCCCGGCGTCCTTTTTCCAGAGGGTTGTCAGCTCCAGGGTGGAGTCCGTCTTGAGGCGAAGAATGCTCTTGTTGGAAAGCGCCAGATCCACGATGCCGTCGGTACCCGTCCGGATCAGATCCTTTTCATTTACGACATTGCCGGGATGAAGTTTGACGGTGCCTTTCGGCGTCACGCGTCGAACATCGCCGCGAATGTAGACGGCCACGGCCTTCCCGGCGCTTCCCGCCGGCCGTACGGGCGTTTGCGTGCGAGTCATGAAATACGCCAGGGCCGGCGCGATGATCAAAACGGCCGCGGCGGCCGCCGGCCAGAAGCGACGTGCCGGGGGCGGCGTT
>CAZGYS010000396.1:0-6416 GCA_964530305.1 uncultured Leptospiraceae bacterium | reverse complement strand
GCGTGCGACCGTCATAGGTGCCGCTCAGGACTTCGATCTGATCTTCTTCGCGTCTCTGGGTGGTGAGATAGTTCTGGCCGGGTTTACGTCGCGCCAGCTCAAGCTGAATTTGCTCCAGATCCAGCTCGATGCCCGCCGGAACGCCGTCCACCGTAACGCCCACGCCTACGCCATGGGATTCCCCGAAGGTGGTGATTTTGAAAATAGTACCGGTGGTGGAAGACACGGTTTAGAATTTCGGTTCAAGGCGTGCTGTCAAGGTAAAGGGTGAAAGAAGCGCCATGCACGAAAAGGAAAGAATGTCAAGGGATAATTTCGCCGCATCGATTTGGCCACCGAAAACACTGAACGCACGAAAGTTTTTTATCGCGAAGGTTTGCTTGCTCCTTTACAAGCAGCATTCGTCGAGTCCGGAGTCGCCCGCCAGACGAAAGCCCTTCAAAAATTTTCGTGAGTTCCGCGGCCGAAATCCGTAACCCTTAGAATCGCGCGTCTCTAATCGTTGCCCCGTTGCCCCGTTAATCCCCTCCGGGCAATTCGCCGGCGCGGGGATCCAGCATGAGCGCGGAAATGATCTGGGAGCGTTCGGGCGGTTGGAGCAGCGTCAAAAGAAACGGCACGATGGACTGACGGCCCTGTTCGGCGGCGCTGCGTTCCATTTCGCGCAGGACGTCCACCAGGTCCGAATTGGATAGACCGGCCATGATGCGGACGGCGTCCTGGGGCGCCATGTTACCGAAGCGGACGGCCTGATCGCGAATCAGGTTACGGCGCTTGAGGTTCGCGGCCTGTTGCTGCTGGACTTTCTTAATTTCCTGCTGGAGTCCGCGATGGCCTTCCTGCAGTTTTTCTTCCCGTTTGGTGAGTTCGGCTTCGCGGGTTTTCAGGGCCAGTTCCCGCTCGGACAATTTGGTTTCCTTGTCCTTGAGCCTTTCGCGTTCCTTCTTCAGGCGCTCCAGCTCGATGAGCGTGGGATTGTCCGCGGAGTCGGCCACACGGGGCGGGTCCTTCTTCAGCCAGGGGATGCTCTCCTCGAGCTTGATGATGCCCCAGGTATCCAGCAGATACGTAAAGACCCCCATGGCGAACAGGATCACCATGAGCAGATAGATAATCTTAATTTTATCCGATAGTCGTCCCATTTCGAGGCCTCGATATTATGTCGCCAAAAGACGCGGAGCGCTGAAGCAAATTTCCCTCAAGTAGTGAAGTCCAGGCCGCGGCCCTTCCATTTCTCCGTAATCTGTTCCAGGCGTTCCAGTTTACGATTCAGATCGGCGATGCTGACGCCGAATTCGTTCAGGTCGCCTCGGGTCAGGGCGATGTCTCGTTCCCGGACCTCAAGGTTCCGTTGATAGTTCTCCGCGGCGATCGCGTCCACGGGCATGGCGTCGATGGTCGGGGTCGTGTCCGGAACTTCCACCACGACCTTGCGAATGAACGCGAAGCGGTCATTACCCGATTCGTTCGCAACCTTACCTTCATCGGCGGTTTTGTTCTCGGGGATCTTGAAGCCCGAGGGATTGGTAGTATTCGGCGATGGCGTCGATTTCGCGTTCTCGTTCGAGTTCGGCGTCATCATCGTCTTCAGGCGATTCCACATGCCCGGTCCATTGAGTTTCATCCACAGTCTCCGCGAAAAAGGAGGGGCGTCCGCTGCTGAACAGATTCGCTTCCTCCATTTGCTTTTGTTCGTATTTTTTAAGAGCGTAATCGTACTCGGCCTTGCGGCGTTCCTTGAGCAACTCCACCACGCGTCGCTTGCGGCGAGCTTCCATGACGGCGGCCTTGCTTTCTTCCAGCTCCGGCTTGATTTCGTCCAGGTTCTTCTGGGCCGTGACGGCCTCTTCTTCCAGACGCTCAATGTACAAATCGTACATCTTGAAGAAGTCTATGTTGAAATCGTCGCGATGCTTCGTTTCAAAATGCTCCTTCTCCGCGCGTAAGAGGCGAGCCGACTGATCCTTCACGGCTTCCTGCTCATTGACCTTGATCATGACCTTCGCCAGTTCGGCCAGGGCCTTGTTCTCGTCCAGCTTGCGCATACGCAGGAGAGCTTCCAGGGGGAATTTGAACTTCTTAATAGTATTCCTCCTCGCGTGCTTCGACCAGATCCCGCAGGCGTCGCTCGGTCAGCTCGAACTGAGAGCCTTCCTCCACGTCCTGACGCAGGAATTGATTGATGGCCGGTAGTTTTTCAATGGCCTCGTCGACTTCCACATTACTGCCCCGGGCGTAGGCACCGAGATTAATGAGTTCCTCGTTTTCGCGATAGGCAGCCATGAGGGCTCGCAGGCGATGGGCGAACTGCTTGTGCTCCGGCGTAACGACCTTGTCCATGACCCGCGAAATTGAATCCGTAACTTCGATGGAAGGATAATGTCCTTTCTGCGCCAGGCGACGGGACAAGACGATGTGACCGTCCAGAACCCCCCGGGCGTTGTCCGCCACGGGATCGTTCATGTCGTCGGCCTCGACGAGTACCGTATAGAAACCGGTGACCGAGCCGGCGCCCATATTGCCGGAGCGTTCCACCAGGCGACTTAATTTATACCAGACGGCGGGAGGGTAGCCGCCCGGACCGATCTGGTCGCCCGAGGAAAGCCCCACTTCGCGCTGGGCCATGCAGAATCGCGTCAGCGAATCCATCATGAAGTTTACGTGCAGACCCTTGTCCCGAAAATACTCGGCGGCGCTGGCGGCGAAACCGGCGCAGTTGACTTTCTCCATGGCGCTCTTGTCGGACGTGGCCACGAAGATGACCGAGTTCTGCAGGCCGAGTTCGCCCAGATCGGTTTCGATGAATTCACGCACCTCGCGCCCGCGTTCTCCCACCAGGCAGATCACATTGATATCCGCTTTCGTGTAGCGCGCAATCATGCCCAGCAGGGTCGACTTACCCACGCCCGTTCCGGCGAAAATGCCGATGCGCTGGCCCCGGCCCACGGTCAGCATGCCGTCGATGGCGCGCACGCCGGTTTCCACCGGTTGGCGAATGGGAATGCGCTCATGGGGGTCGGGCGGGTCGTAGTCCGAGAAGCGGCCCTCAGCCGAGATAAGCGGGGCCTTATTATCCAGCGGACGGCCATTGCCGTCCAGGATGCGGCCCAGCATGTGGTCGCCCACGGGGATGGTCATGCGTCGGCCCGTGGCCAGGACATTGGCTTTCGGAAAGACGCCGGTCAGGGGCCCCAGGGGCATGAGCACCAGGCGATGGCCCTGAAAACCCACGACTTCGCAATTGAGATACTCGGCCCCGTCGTTTACTTCCACCCGGCAAATGTCGCCGATGCTGACCTCGGGCGGGCCCTCGGTGAAAATCGCCATGCCTCCCACCTGGGAAACCTTGCCCATGGGACGCAGAGGATTGATGTCCTCCAGGATCGAACGATACTTCTTGAGAATATCGATCTCTTCGATGAGCTTTTTTTCGATCATGAGAGTAAGCGGCGTTGCCCCGGCCCGGGTTTCCGGTGCTTCTATTTATTAGACGGTTTCTGGTTCCGGAACTTGAATTTTTGGAGGGGGACGGGGACTGCATATCCTCCCGGCGGTCATTGTACAAGGAAAATTATGTCGCATTCGGGAATTTTTGCGCCGCTACTCGATTGCCCGGTCCTGGTCGCCGATCTTGATAACAGCATCTTGTAGGAGTTCCTACGGCGGGATGCGATTTTACTCATGGAAACGGCGGCATTTTTTTATCATCTGGAGCAGGCGGGCCTGATCACCCGTCGGGACGCCGGTCGCGCGTATGAGATCCTACAAAAGAACGATCCCTATGATTCGCCGGGCCGGGTGTTGATTCGGGAGAAGATGCTGACGGAACGGGCCTTTTACGAGTATGTGCGCGATTATCTGGGCATGAATCCGAAAGTGCCGTATTCGGAGCCGGGCTACGGAGTGGCCGGCAGCGCCCTGACGCCGCGCGGATCGAAGAGCGCGGGGGAGTTCTACGGATTCTTCCCGCTCTCCCACGGCACCATGGCGGTCATCCTCTGTGATGTCTGCGGCGAAGGTCTGGAGTCGGGTATCCTGGCCATGCTCTTGTATCGCGATATCATTCGCTCGCGCAAGGGCGGTAAGACCGTGCCCTCGGCGCTGGTGCGGGGGCTCAATCGCCTGGGATTTCAATATCTGGGTCGGGATCAATACGCCTGTTTCGCGGTGCTGTTGCTGGATACGCAAACCCACAGTCTGGACTACTGCATCGCCGGGGCGCCGCCCCTGCTGATCTATCGCGCCCAGGAGCGGCACATCGAGGAACTCAATCAGTCCGGCCCGCCCATCGGCATCTTGCCCAACGCGGAGTATCGCAATGGACGCATACAATTTAATCGCGGCGACGCGGCCCTGGCCGCGAGCGACGGCGCCTACCTGGTGACGGACCGAAAGGGGACCATGCTGGGACTGTCCGGGATCAAGACCTGTCTGCGCGAACACGGCACGTCCGACACCGAGGATATTTTGAAATACCTGCGCCGCGACATTCGCATTCACAATTTCATGCGCGGCTTGCGCGACGACATCAGTCTGATCGTGATCAAGAAGCTGCCCCGGAGGAACGCGTGAGCGCCGTCCTCAAGGGCAATACGGTGGCCGGCGGCGCGGCCGCGGGCAGGGCGATTGTACTGCCCGCCATACCGGCCATGGTCGCCACGAGGGAGCTACGCGAAGAGCAGGTGCCCGAGGAGCTGGCGCGATTCGACGCGGCCCTGGAGCAAAGCGCGGAGCAGATTCGCGGACTGGTGGAGGACGCGGGTCTTGCGCCGGAGTATCGCGCGATTTTCGAGGCCCATCTTTTGATGCTCGAGGACCCCATGTTGGCCCAGGGGACCCGGGACGCCGTCCGGGAACGACGGGTGAATTGCGAACGGGCCCTGAGCGATATCCTGGCGGAATTCAAGGCGGCCATGGAGAAGCTCCATTCGGCCGAGTTTCGCGAACGGGCCGCGGACCTGGAGGACGTGGCCAATCGCGTGCTGTCCAACTTGATGGAGGTGCCCGAGGGCGATGTGCGGGTACCCTTCGTGCGCGGTCTTGCTCGGGATCACGTCCTCATCGCCGACGAGATCAGTCCTTCCTTAATGTTGTATATTCACGGCATCGCCGGGTTGGCGGTTTCGCGCGGCGGCGTGACCGGACACATGGCCATCCTGGCGCGCAATCGCGAAATTCCCACCATCGTGGGCGTGAAGGATTTGTTGGGCTCCGTCAGTTCGGAGCAGGAAGTCCTGCTGGACGCGGACCAGGGCCTGCTCATCACGGATCCCGACGCGAAGACGCTGGAAGACTATACCTATCGCCTGCGGGCCTATGGTCGGGAACCGGAAGTGATTCGCCCCGCCTACGGTGAAATTTCCCTGTGGGCCAATCTCAACGAAGAAGAAGACCTGGAAGACGAGCGTGTGCGGGACGTCTCCGGCGTCGGGTTATTTCGTACCGAGTTTCTATATTTTAAGAATCCGGAGCTCTTTGTCTCCGCGGACGAACAGGCGAAAGTCTATCAGCGCGTGCTGGCGGGCATGGACGGGCGCATGACCATCTTTCGCCTGTTGGATCTGGGAGACGACAAGCAGATTGCGGGCGCGCCTGGAATGGTCGGGGGCGCCGCGCGAGGCGTGCGCTTTCTGCTGGCCAATCGGGAGTTGTTTCGCACGCAGATTCGCGCGCTGTTGATGGCGCGCCGGGCGGCCGGTACGGGCGCGAAAAACATGGGCATCATGTTGCCCATGCCCGCCACCCTGGAGGAGATTCATGTCTTCCGCGAAAAGGTGGCCCGCATTAATGGGGAAATCGCCCCGGGCGAGGAATTGCCGGCCCTGGGCGTCATGATTGAAACACCGGCCGCCGCCATGATGGCGGACGTGTTTTCGCCGCATCTGGATTTCCTGAGCATCGGTACCAATGATCTGGCCGCACAGATGCTGGGGGTTCGCCGCGAAGCGGTCAATGCGCGTTCGGAACTTTTTCACCAGCCTTCGCTCTATCGTATGCTGGCCCGGGTGGTGGAGGATGCCGGCATTCCCCTGTCCGTCTGCGGCGAAATCGCCGGGGAGCCCGAGCTGGTTCCGGTGCTGGCGGGCCTGGGGATTCGGCGCCTGAGCGTGGGGCGGGGGGCATTGAATCGTACGGCGCGCGTGTTGCGGGAACTGGACCTTGAAAGCGCCCGAGAAAAAGCACGGCGGGTACTTGAGGCACCGGACGCCGGCGCGGTGCGCGAAATTACGGAGAGTGGCGTCCGTGAGCGATGAGATGATACTGTATTCGACGCTGGCCGAGCACTACTTCGACATCGAAGCGGCCGGGCGAGACATGCGCGGCGAAATCGAGAGTCTGCGCGGCGCGTTGCGACGTCGGGAAGCCCGCGACATCATCGACCTCGGCTGCGGCAGCGGCGAACACGTGGATGCCCT
>CAZGYS010000395.1:0-6421 GCA_964530305.1 uncultured Leptospiraceae bacterium | reverse complement strand
TATGAAGTTTCAGAGCCTCACGGACTGGAACAAGAAGCTGGAACTGGCGGCGGAGACCCTCAAGGACGCGGATACGGAAGACGCCGCCGAACTCTGCGTGCAATTCTATCGCGAACAGCTTGAGAAGAACAAGGACCTGCTCAAGAAACTGCATTGCTTCTTTTTCCTGGAAGCGGCTCGCGCGGCCATGGGTGACGACGACGCGCCCATGACCAGCGGCGGCGATGAAGTTCAGAAGATCTTCAAGAACGAAACCCATGAGAACCTGGTTACGTTTTGCCAGGACACCACCGTGGTGGACTTCAAGCGCGAGATCATCAATCGCATCATCAAGACCCGAGATGATTATCCCGCCATCCTGAAGGACATTCTGTTTGAATTGCCCATCAAGGTGAACCGTTACATCGTCACGGAACTCAATCGCCTGGGCAATCACGACACCCTGAATGAATTCATCGATCGGGCTTTCGCGAAATTCCGCGATAACCCGGAAATCTTCATGTGGACGGCTCGTTCTATTTTGACCGGGCAGTGGTCCTTCGACTGGCTGCAAAGAGACAAGGAAGAAGTGGTTCTGCTGGTCTTCCGTCTGCTCAAGCCGCTGGCTCGCATCGAGAAGAAAGGTACGCGCCTCAAGAACATGGCCATCGAAACCCTGTTCGGTTCCACGAACATCACTTCCGAAACCGTTCGCGAAGGCGGGGCTCTCCCGGAGATTCTGCCGACGGCATCGTCCGCGGCCATTCGCCGTATGTCGGCGCTCTTCCGAGAAGTGCCCTACATCCCGGACGCTCACAAGGAAAACCTGACCGTACTGATTCAGGAACTTCGACCGGACTTCGCGGCGGATTCCGAAATCGAGGAAGACGACGCGGCGGAAGTCGAGGAAACCACCGAGGAAGCACCGCTGGTTCCGGCGGAGGGCGTCATCCTGGTTACCCAGGCCGGTTACGAGAAACGCAAGGCTTACCTGGATCATCTGATCAATGTGGAAATGCCGGCCAACTCGCGGGACATCGGTGAGGCCCAGGAAAAAGGGGACCTTCGGGAGAACGCGGAATACAAGGCCGCCATGGAAAAGCAGAGCCAGTTGCAAGCTGAAATCAAGAACGTTGATAACGAGCTCAAGAAGGCGGAAATGCTGGATCCCGCTTCCGTGCGCACCGACGTGGTCGGTATCGGCACCACCGTCAGCCTCAAGGAAGGGGACGGCACCACTTCGGATTTCACGATTCTAAGCTCCTGGGAAGCGGACGCGGACAACAACATCATCTCCTATCTTTCGCCCCTGGGCAAGGCCCTTATCGGCAAGAAGACCGGAGAGACCGCGTCCCTCGACAGCGGACGTACTTTCGAAGTTCAGGAAATTAAGCTGGCCGCCCAGGTCAGCTGATTTCGAATCAGGAGCGGTCCGGCATGAAAGTCCTGTACGGAATCGGGCGCACGACCCGCTACCACTTCCAGAACATCCGGGAAGGCTATGCCTTCCTGGTGCTTTCTTTTCTGCACAATCGCCGCATCCGCTAGGGTCTTTTGCGCGCGGTGCTTTGGCCCCGGCGAGGCTGAGGGCTCTTTTGCGCGCGGTGCTTTGGCCGGTGCGCCGGTTAAGGTCGGCCGGATTCATCAAATCGTAATATTAATCTTTGGAAATCAGATTTCCACTTGCCCGGCAGTCCAGGCTATGGTGTAATTGACCTGACTCTCGTGGAAAACCCCGTACTCAAATACCAACCTGCCTGGAATATTACCAGCACCGTCCGTAAGGACATTATCAAAATGCTGGAGTCCTGTAATCTCGCCGAGGACGATGTGGACGCGGTTTCCATGGTGGGTACCGAGCTGGCCGAGAATGCCGTGAAGTACGGCGTCTACAGTGAAGGGCAATTCTTCAGCGTAGCCATTGAGTGTAACAAGGACCGCATCGTTGTTACCGTTTCCAATCCCTTCGGGGAGCCCGCCCGGGAAAATCTGGAACGTTGTCTGGCAATCATTGATCGCATCGAAGGCAGCATGGATCCGGGAGAACTCTACCGGGAACGCATTCTGGCCCTGGCGCAGGGGCAGGCGGATGTAGTCGGGGAACCGGGCATGCTGTCGGCCGGTCTGGGTCTGCTTCGAGTGGGCTATGAAGGCCAGGCGCACCTGGAAGCGGCCATTGTAAATCAGGATCAGTTTCGAATCCGCGCCACCTACATCCGTTCCGACGCGAAAGTTACGGCGGACTGAACGCCCGAATCCCGCTTCCTTACCGGGGCTTACTTAAAGGTCTTCAGCTTTTCGCGAATCTCGCGAAGTTTACGCACGGCGGATTGCGCTACATATAGCTGTTCGAGTTCCTTGAGAATCTTGCGCTTCGCCTCGGGGGTCCGGGCCTGCTTGAGGCGCTCCAGCAACACCTGCTCCCGGGTTTGAACCTTATCTTTTTCCTTTACCGCCGTCTTTGCCGCGAAGTCCCGCTTGGCCGATTTGGCTTTCTTGCCGGCATTTCGAGGCGCGGCCGGAGACAGGTCCGAGCTGACGCTCCGAGAGCGGCGGGCCAATCTGGTGATGGATTGCTTTCGTTCTTCTCGTTTCAAACGAGGAGCTTCTGCTTTCGTGGGCTCAAGCGCCGGCTTCGGGGAAGCACCGGCCGCCGCGGACCGGGTAATTTCGGAATTGGGCTTTTCGCCCCCGCGCTTCGTCGACGGTTTCGCGGGCGAGTCCTTACGTGAATAAGCCTTGAAACCCAGAACGGACGGTTTGGCCCGAGCGGATTTTTTCAGGCCTTCCTTGTAGGCGCGCCGATCGGCCGCGCTCTTTTTCTCGGAAGGTTGACCCAATGCGATTTTCGACTTACTATCATCGAGCCCCTGGTCCTTCTTGCCGGCAACCGCCAGGGGCGCATCGGCTCGGGCCGTTTCCTGCTTCGATTGCTCATTGAGCATCAAGGGCACGATGGGCAGAATCAACAGGATCACCAGAGCGGGAGTCCAGCGATAGACCGGTCCCGGTTCATACCAGAAAAGTTCGCGCAGTTTTTCCCCCGCATCCTTCAGCCGCAGGCGCAACCAGAACCAGCCGGCCGGCTCGGGCTGTTTTTTGATGCCTTCCAGCAGGCGAGCCTTGAAGGCTTCCTCGCTGGGCGCCCGAGCTTCCATGGGCGCCGTCAGGTCCTTGAGCCCGGCGCGCAGGTTCGTGTCCAGGACGCGATGGCGTTGGTACATACTTCGCTCTTCGACGGAGAGGTCCTCGACCAGTTCCGGCGGCAGGTCGGCTCGTGGATCCTCCAGAGCCGCTCGAATGAAGTCCTTTTCATCCCCGGGATTCAAAATAATCCTCGCCTTTACCATTTCGTAGAATCGCGCCCTTGAGCAACTCGCGAGCCTTGAATAAGCGGCTCTTTACGGTTCCCAGGTTTACTTTAACGATTTCCGCGATTTCCTGATAAGAGCAATCCTCATAATATCGCAACAAAAGCACGCGGCGATATTTTTTTTCCAGGCTGTTGATCTTCCCGATTAGATACCGGCTTTCCTCGGAAAGTTCGAGGTTTTTTTCAATACTGACGCGTTCGTCGGAAAGCATGGGCTCCACCGGTTCCAGGGCGTCTTCTCGTTTAGACTTACGCGCGCGAAGAAAGTCACGGCATTTATTTACCACGATGCGATACAGCCAGGTGTAAATTCCGCTTTCGCCGCGAAACTTTGCCAGCGCTCGATAAGCCGTAACCAGGGCTTCCTGTAAAACGTCCTCGGCGTCCTCGGGATTACCAGTGAGGGCGCATGCCTTGCGATACAGACGAAGCCGGTACGGCGAAACCAGGTCGTAATACGCGTCGGCGTCCCCGGCGAGAATCCTGTCGATTAACTCTCTTTCTTGCTGGTATTTGGGCTGGGCTTCCATAAAGGCGAAACCGAGAGCGCGGGTATTACGAACCGCCGCGACTCAGTCGGTCTTCTTCATCTTGCTCAGGTCGAAGTTGAGCATGACCGTGGTATTGTGCAGGGAAAGCACGGTCAGGGCGGTCATGGGTTCCAGGCCCATGTCGCTCAGGTGGGTGTCGATGGTGGCGTAACCAAGACCCGAGCCGCCGTCGCTATGGTCCATTGCGTTGAGAAAGAATTCGTATTCGGTACCGGCTTCGCGATGGGCGCGAAAGGCGTCTCGCTTTTCCAGAATGCGATCCAGGTCCCGCTTGAGAATGGGGGCCGTGTTGATGATTTCGATCCACACGGAATTACCGGAGCGCGAAGCGCGAATCTCGACGTAGACGCGTCGACCCTTAACTTCCGAATAGATGGACTTGAAATCCCGGGTGCTGTCCAGGAGTTCCTTTTCCTTCTCCGTCATCTCTTCCCGGGGTTTGTTCTTATTCTTAAAGTCAATCCAGACCGACTCCTGGCGGAGCAGGGCGGAGAGTTCCTCGGTGATTCCGTCCAGGACATCCGGATGCTCGCGCACGAAGTCATTGTAGAGGGACATATCCATGCAGATATCATCCAGTTCATGCTCCACGGCGCCGGGGTTTTTTTCCATGAAAGCCGCGATGCGCTTGCGAATGATCAGGTGCTTGTGATTGGCCTTGATGGCGTTCTTGGAGAGCTCGTCCAGGATACTCTCGATGCCCTTGATATGGTCCTTGTAGCCCTCGGGCAGGAGAGGTTCCAGCTTCTCCAGGACCGTGGTCTTTGAACGACGCGTCCATAGTAAGATTCTGATTCTGGGAGAGCGCAGGGTGGCCGTCATATGATTTCCGCGGGGAATCCCCTTTGTTTTGTTTATTTGCCGCTAATAAGAGCTTGAGAGCGAATTTTTCGCATCTAGACACATTGTCAGCAATTTTTAAGGCGCTCGGAGAAACCGGGAACCGGGCTTCGATTCCCCGGTGAACGTCGGCCTGAAAGGACTTGTCGTCGGGGCCCGGCCTCATTTCCATGTAGGCCATGAGCACCATTGACACCGGCGGGACCGCTCTTACCGATATCTCCGGACCCTCCACCACAATCCAGTATCTGGAAGAGCTGGAAAAGCGCTACCGGACCATTCCCATGGAAGCCATCGTCAAGCAGGACATCCTGCGGCTGGGGCTGAACTTCGACGAATCGGCCCTGGAAGGCGCGGAGTTCAAGCAGAAGGACTATTTCATATTTACCTTTGATTATGTCCCCCTGGCGGATCAAAAAGACGGCATTCGTTTTCGCGTGCCCGAGGAGATCAAGATTCGGGGCGGTCATTTCAATCTGCTGGATACCATTGTTTCGGTGCGAGTCAATCCTCAGTCGCCTTATACCGTTCGTTTCACCGAGGCCGGACCGGAACTGGTCCTGCGTCAGGGAGAAGGCGATGGGCGTCACGAGACCGTCCTGGGGGCCGTGGAGTTCCCTCCCGTGCCGGCTTACTACAAGAACAAGACTTCCAGCGGGAAACCGGTGGGGGAAATCGCCCCGGTCATTGAATGGGGTTATTTGATCTATATTACCGTTTTTCGCAATTGCCAGTACTTCGGCAAGGACGAGGAATGCGCCTTCTGCGATATCAATCATAACTATCGCCAGCAAAAACAACAGGGGCGACCTTACACGGGCGTCAAATCGCTGGAGGAGATCCTGGAAGTCCTGGAGTGGATCGACCAGGAGGACGACACGGCGAAGGTATATACCATCACCGGCGGTTCCGTCGTTAAGAATCTTCGCTCGAAGGAAGAGACCGATTTTTATTATCATTACGCGGAAGGGATCGAGAAAAAATTTCCCGGGCGATGGATGGGCAAGATGGTGACCCAGGCCTGGGAGAAGGAAGAGCTGCTGCGCTTCAAGGACGTGGGCATCCAGGTCTATCACCCCAATTACGAAGTGTGGGACGAAAACCTGTTCAAGGTTCTGTGCCCCGGCAAGGAACGCTTCATCGGGCGCGATAATTGGATACGTCGTATCGTCGATTCGGCGGAGGTCTTCGGACCTTCGCGGGTGATCCCCAACTTCGTGGGCGGCGTCGAGATGGCTCAGCCCCATGGCTTCAAGACCGTACGCGAAGCCGTGGACTCCACTTCCGAGGGTCTGGATTTCTTCATGAGCAAGGGCGTCGTCCCGCGCTTTACCGCCTGGTGTCCCGAACCCTACACGACCCTGGGTCGCCAACCGGGTCCGCCGCTGGAATACTTCTGCGAACTGCTGACCAGTTGGAAGGCGATTTTCGAGAAGCATAAGTTGCCCGTACCCCCCGGCTACGGCGATCCCGGTCCGGGCAAAGCGGTCTTTTCAGTCAGCGCGTTCATGGACGTGATCGGGTATGAGGGGCGGTGATTTACGGGTGAGAGGTAAAACGGGTGAACGGTCGCCGGCAGGGATGCCGGCGCGTCGAGCGAGCCATGGATGGCGAAAGCGAGACGCAAACGGTGAAAGACGCGCCCTTGCATAAAGCACGCGAATGTCAAGTGGAAATT
>CAZGYS010000394.1:0-6440 GCA_964530305.1 uncultured Leptospiraceae bacterium | reverse complement strand
TCTTGTTTTTCAGGATATCACCACCCTTGTTCAGGCCCAGTTCCCGTAGATTGATTTCCCCGGCGGCCCCCATGACCACCAGCTTGCGTTTGCGTTTCTTAAGTTTAAGAATTCCATTCTTGCCGCCCGCCGGACGCTCAATGCGAAAGGCCGGAGGATTAGCGGCCTTACCCATGACCACGTTCTGGCCCTCACGCAAGCGTACCGGCGGCACGGGGTCCTGACCTGATATGACGACCTTGACATAGAGATCTCGTCTCTGAATCCAGCGATATATAAGAAGCAATAGAATCAAGAGCCCCGTGGAGCCGAAAACGGGAATGCGATAGCGCTTGAACCAGTGCTCTATGTGAAAGGAAATGAACGGATTGCGAAAGCTTGCGCGGGCATCCGGCTTGAAGACCAGCGAAAGCTTACCGTCGATGGGTTTTCCCTCCAGCGTATCCGGCAAATCTCCCGAGGGCAGTTTGAAGGACAGCTTGATGGAACGATGCTCCTTGGGGCCCAGGCGAAACGTCCCGCCCTTGATATCCAGTTTATATTCGCGCCCATTGCCCGGCGGAACGCGAAGACGCGCTTCACGCAGGTCCACCTGGCCGTAGTCCCAACCACCCAGCAGATTCAGACGTAATTCATTGCGCGCGCCCCGACGAAGCAGTTTCGAGCCGGTGAAACGCAGAACCGATATTTCATTGCGAAGGGTATCCTCCACCAGCGCGCTGAAATCCCTGCCCGGCGTTTTGGCCGAAATACCGTGGCTGGTTCCACCCAGGAATCGCCCCAGCTTAACCGCGCCGTCGGTATCCCCGATGCCGATCACGGACATGGACCATTTGCGATTGCGCATCTCGTCCGCGGTTTTCTTAAGTTCGTCCGGCAACTCTCCGCCCGAGCGATAGTACCGCGAAGTCTTACGCGGCGCGTTCTCACCGTCCGTAATGATATAGAGCATGGTCTTACCGCGATTGGAAGACCCCGAACCGGTAAACCTTGCCTGCGCCTCCCGCACGGTAAAGTCCAGCCAGGCGCCGAAATCCGTCCACGCCCCGCGCACCGGCGCCAGTTTGGCGATGTCCCGCAACAACGCGTTCTTATCTCCCGCGCTCGCGATTCTTTTGTAGGCGATGACCGAGGGTTCGTCCGAACCGCCGATGATGAGCACGCTGTCGTTGACCTGGACATTGTTGCGAACCGCTCGACCAATTCCCCGGCGAAGGGGCAAATAGACCGGCGCGTTCCGGGGCAGGAACATGGAGCCGCTCTGGTCCACGACGATTATGACATTTATGGGGCGCACGCGCGGGCGATTTGTCTGTGCGTGCAAAACGTCCGCCGACACCCAGGCCAGGGCCGCGAAAACGATGGTAAGAAGACGTAATTTTAGGATGGAGCTGCTATTTCGACGCGACGGCATCGACTGAATTGTATTTTGGCCCGCGCCGGCGGCAAGTAATTTTGGTTCGACGCGGGATGTTTTTTACGGGACATAATGCGGAGCTCTTACGAGTCCGATCCGGCGCCGCGGTAAAGTCCCTCGTACAAGATCATTTCGCCCTTCCATTGCTGAAGTGAACTCGGATGATACGTTCGCCTATTTTTCCTTTGAATGCTCCATGGTTTTCCTCCAAAACTGCTTTAATATTAAAGTATTGACGGCGGGTGTGTCCGCCGCTTTTCGCCGACCTGATAATCGTCAGAAGGAGCGGGCGTGAATGCCCAGCTTACGCAGAAGCTTATCCAGCGTAACTGTTTCCGCCTCCGAAAGCGCGGCGAAACCGTCCACAAGCTCGTCCACATAAGCCTCGAAAGCCTGGTCGATGAGTTTGTTCCCCTTTGTCGTCAAGGTCAGAACCATGGAGCGGGCATCGTATTCATCCCTTTCTCGCTTCAAGAGACCCCGCTTCTCCAGGTTCTTGACGACATGGTTTACATTGCCTTCCGTAAAGAAGAGCTTTTCGCCTACCATGCGTTGATTCAGGGGACCGATGTGTCGTAAAGTCTCCATGACTCCGAACTGGCTCTGGGTAAGCCCGTATTCTCGGGCGATTCGTCCCGTACGTCCGTGAACCGCGCCCGAAGCCCGCATCAGCTTGATGTAAGCATCCAGCACCGCCCGCCTTCTCTTCGGACCCTTATAATGCGTCGGCATAACTACCGCCAAATTGCTTTAACATTGAAGCAGTAATATCAGGCCATACCCGCGGCGACGAGAAAAAAACGATGTCGGGGCGATTCTTTTTTAAGGTCGGGGTCCCGGAGGCTTGATGCTTCAGGGTTATAAGTTTATTTCTTTACGAATAGATTGAAAAGCAGGTAGTCTGCTTCCGGCCATGCTTGAACAAACCCAACGCATATTCTTCCTGAATTACCTTTCGTACTCCTCCTTACTGGGCGCCGTTTTTTCCTGCCTACTGGGAATTTTTCTGCTAAGCTTACGTAATCGCTCTCGGAGTACGGTTCACCTGGGCCTGGCCATGCTGAGTTTCGTGCCTTTCATGTTCTCTTACCTACTCTCACACGCGGCATACGCTCCCTGGACCGCGTTCCACCGGTGGTTTACGGTGGGTTGCATCTTTCCGGCGCTGATTCATTTAACCCAGTGGGTATTCAAATTCCCCGAGAACACCCATCCCCGCGTTTCGCGCGGGTTCATGGTGGGTCAGTATGTGTTCTGCGGGGTCTTCATCCTGGAGTTCTTCCGCCGTTCCTTGAACGCGGACATAACATTTAGATTTGTCGGCCATTTCTGGGATTTCGATCTCATTGAATACAGTCGCTTCATCGCGCTATTGATTCTGCTGAATCTGTTCTGCCTGCTTGCGGTGGGCATCTGGAAGGCTTACATTACGGACGGCGCGGAACGCCGGGTGATTCTGGCCATCACGGCCACGTTCGCGGTCTCGGCCATCGGCCCGGCCATAACCAATATCATCAGCCATCAGGGATTGATCAAACGCGACGTGCACCAGACCTTTTTCATTATGATGATGGTCGGAGCCTTTTTCTCCATGATCATAATCTACATCAACAGTACCCGCGATCGTAGTTCGTTCATGGCGAAAATCGTAGGCATAAGTCTGGTGACGGTTTTACTTACCCTGCAGTTCGTGAGCTTCGCGACCTTGCGCGGCAGGGAGAGCGATTATGATACCCTCAAGCTCCTGGCGGCCCGGCATGCACTGGCCGGCGGAGAAAAACCCGGGGATCTGGAATACATACTCGAAACCGCGAATTCCAATGAATCGCCGCGCATCATTTACAAGGCAACGGGTCTTCAAATGAGCTCCGCGTTCCTCAAGCCGGTCACCAAGGCCGGCGATTTGAAATTCGGTCTGCGCGCCTACCGACGCCTTGCGGACGCGAAGACGGGTACTGAAAGGCACTTTATCAATTTCACCCTGAAACAGGATGCGCGTATTTACGAAGTCGGGTACAACTACAGGGCCTATCGCGCCTACATACACGAAGCCGCCGTCATGCATTTCCATGTCCTCATGGGCGTTCTATTCGTCTTGCTGGCTCTCTTCCCTCTGTTCTTTCGCGGCGCGCTCTTGAACCCGTTGCGAAGTCTTCTGGCGGGCCTGGAGAACGTCAACAAGGGCGATCTATCCGTGCAATTGCCCGTCAAGGTTCAGGATGAAATCGGATATGTGTCCGAATCGTTCAATCGCATGGTGTCGACGATTCGGGACGCGCGCGACAACCTGGAAAACAAAGTCCGCGACAGAACTCAGGATCTGGCCGAAGCTCATGAAAATTTACAGTCCGCGTTCGATCGCCTCAAGGAACTGGACGAACTAAAAACCAACTTCTTCGCGAACATTTCCCATGAACTTCGCACTCCACTGACGTTAATCATGTCTCCCCTGGAGAGCCTCATCCAGGAAGAATTTGGAAAGATGACTTCCGCCCAGGCCGAAGTGACCCGAACCATGCATCGCAATTCCCAGCGTCTTCTGAAGCTAATCAACAATCTGCTGGACTTTTCGAAGCTTGAGGCGGGTCGCATGACGCTTTCGTATCGTGAAGGCGAAATGGTCGCCTACGTTCGCGAATTGACGGCCGCATTCGATTCCGCGGCAAGCGCGGTTAATCTGGAGCTCAAGGTCACCAGTAATCGCAAACAAATTCAGGCATTTATCGATCCGGAGAAAATGGAAAAGGTTCTGCTCAACCTCTTGAGTAACGCCTTCAAATTCACGGACAGCGGCGGTGTCTACGTCGAAGTAAACGAGATCGATGAGGATCTGGAAATCATCGTGCGCGATACGGGCATCGGCATTCCGCCCGACAAACTGGAAACGGTCTTCGAAAGGTTTAACCAGGTGGATGGTTCGGCTTCGCGCGAATACGAAGGTACCGGCATCGGCCTGGCTCTCGCGCGAGAAATCACGGTGCTGCACGGAGGTACCATTTCCGCGCAATCACAACCGGGCTCCGGCGCCTCCTTCACCATGCGGATTCCCAGAGTGCCGGAAGGACTGAAATCCACCGCTCCCATAAAGAGCGGCGATACCGCAATGTCCTCGATGCATAGCGGGATACTGGCCGAATTAAGTGAGAGAAGCGCGATAACCGTGGCCGATCATGAGCAGGACTCATATGAAATCATCCCGGAAACGGAACAGCCCGTCGTCGCCGATGAAACGGTCCTGCTCGTGGAGGACACCCATGATATGCGCAAACTTCTCTATTTTTTACTGAAGCCCCATTACAAACTGCACACCGCGCGAGACGGCAAGGAAGGTCTTGCAAAAGCCCGACGCCATTCCCCCGATCTAATCGTATCAGACGTCATGATGCCCCACATGAACGGCTATGAACTCCTGACGGCCATTAAGAATGATCCGACCTTGAAGTCCATACCCGTCCTGTTGTTGACGGCCAAAGCCGACGTCACCATGAAGATTCGCGGTCTGGATCAAGGCGCGGACGATTACATCGTCAAGCCGTTCAACTCCCGAGAGCTGTTGAGTCGCGTTCGCTCGCAATTGCGCATGCGCGGCATGCAAAAGGAAATTCGCATCATGCGCGACCAGCTTCTGGAAATGAATGAAAAGCTGGCCGGTCAAATCGAAGCGCAGGTTTCCGAACTTATCGCGAGCGGTAAATTTCGCAACTATCTGCCGCCTCAACTAGTCGAGACGCTTACCAGCGGAGACGCCGAGGCCCGGGTAACCAGCCGTCGTAAGAAGATGACGGTTTTCTTTTCCGACATCGTCGACTTTACGCGCATCACCGACGAGATGGAACCGGAGGACCTCGCCGAGCTGTTGAATCATTACCTTTCCGAAATGACGACCATCGCGCGAGCTCACGGCGCGGTCGTGGATAAATTCGTCGGCGACGCCGTCCTGTGCCATTTCGGGGATCACCAGTCGGTGGGTGAAAAAGGCGATGCGATTCGCTGCGTTCAAATGGCCGTCGCCATGCAAAATCGCATGGGCGAACTATCGGAGTACTGGCTGGAAAAAGGTTTCGCTGAACCGTTGAAGATTCGCTGCGGCATAAACACCGGCTACGTGGCCGTCGGCAACTTCGGCTCCGAGGAACGCCTGGACTACACCATCATCGGCTCGCAGGTAAATCTGGCCAGCCGTCTGGAATCTCAAGCCTCTCCCGGCGGGATCTTAATCAGCCATTCGACGCGGGCGCTCGTAAAGGACGAATTTCAATTGAGAGACATCGGCGAAATCAAGGCCAAGGGTTTTCAGCGCAGCTTCACGGCCTATGAAGTCGTTCTCTAGAATTGCAATGGACGACCGATGGATTTTTTAAGGCGACTGGACGAATTACTGGAAGGGGAACCTTCGCCGAGCCGTTGGAAGCAAATTCTCGGCCTGTTCCTGCACTTCCCTCCCGACGAAGACTCGGCGGCCGCCGTTGCGCGCGTGGAAGAGGCCCTGGCGAATTGGTCGGACGAGCTCCGAGTCATGAGTACTGCCTTAAAGCGCAGAATGGCCGCTCCCCCCTATCCCGGTTGGCTGACCATCATCCGCGTCTTCGATATGCGCAATCACACCAATCAAATCCGGGACATAAAATCATTGCGGCAGGTATTCGTGGAGGGACGCATCCGGCGCTTGCACTTATTTGCGATTCGCTATTGCATTTTCGGCGACGACGGCGCCGCCTTCCTGGCCGACCTGGACCTGGGTTTGCGCACATTGTACCTGGGCACTTCACAAATCCGTAACGGGGGCGCCCTGGCCCTGGCGAACTCCGACCATATGAGCGAACTTCGCGCACTGAATCTACATTCAAACCTTATCGGCGACGAAGGAGCTCGTGCCCTCGCCCAATCGCCTCACTTGAGCCGACTGGAGCACCTGAATCTATACGGAAATTTAATTTCGCACGAATGTCTGCGCGAAATCCGCGGACTTCTGGACAGCCGCGGCTGTCGCCTGGTCGGCAACAATCAGGGGGGCCCACACGCC
>CAZGYS010000393.1:4748-6461 GCA_964530305.1 uncultured Leptospiraceae bacterium | reverse complement strand
TGTCTCGAATTAGATCTTCCAGGGTTTCCGTGAGATAACCGCGATTGTCGATGGCCGAAATGATCAGCTCACCGGCGCGGCGTTCTCTTTCACTCAAGGACGTAAGCCGCAATTGCCAGAGCAGATGCTCGGGCAGGTTTTCTCCCGAACTGAGCGCGTTTTCCAGGAACTGATGCTTGCGTTCGGTACTCTCGGTATCCAGGCCCCGAGAGGCGTAGCTCTCTTCACGATTGCGCCACCAGTCGTCGCGATTGTCGTTCTCGTAGGAATTGTCTCGGCCGTCTCCGGCCTGTTCACTGATCTTTTCGTTTTTGGGAGTTTCGATGGGCGTGGGTTGAATGGGTTCTTCCCCCTCCATCCCGCTTTCCAGAAAAGGGTTCTCCATCAATTCATTCTGAATCTTGTCCGACAACTCCAGATTCGAGAGCGGGAGCAGTTCGATGGACTGACGCAGATCCTGAGTAATGACCAGTCTCTGCGTCTGCTTCTGAACGAGATTTTGACTCAGCGCCATCGCGAAATTCTCCCCCTTCGACTAAATATGAGCGGCATCACAGTGTGAAATCCTCACCGAGATAGATCTGTTTGATTTTCTGGTCGTTGACGAGCTCCTGCGCCGTGCCCGAGCGAAGAATTTCACCGGTATACATGATATAAGCGCGATCAGTAATTTTGAGAGTCTCTCGAACATTATGGTCCGTGATCAGGATACCCAACCCCCTATTCCGTAATTGGTCAATCAATAACTGAATATCTTTTACGGCGATGGGATCAATGCCCGCGAAAGGCTCATCCAAAAGTATGAAATCCGGTTCAGTGGCCAGCGCCCGGGCGATTTCACATCGCCGTCGCTCTCCACCGGAAAGAGTATACCCTTCCTGATCGGAAACACGCGTCAGGGACAACTCTTCCAACAATCCATCGCGCCGGCGGCGGATCTCGGCGCGATCCTGGTGGTGCATTTCAAGCACGGCCTCGATATTCTCCGCGACGGTGAGTTTACGAAAAATACTGGCCTCCTGAGCCAGATAACCTACGCCCTTGCGCGCGCGCTGGTACATGGGAATGTGAGTCACGTCTTCATCATTGATAAAGATGCGTCCCGAGTCCGGTTGCACGAGACCGACCGCCATATAGAAGGACGTGGTCTTGCCCGCGCCATTGGGGCCCAGCAAGCCGACGATCTCTTTCTCGTGAATCCGAAAATCCACGCCCTTGACTACGCGTTTCTTACCGTAGGCTTTCTTGAGGTCTTCCGCGCGCAAGGTTTTGAGTCCCGTGGGAAATTCCCGGACGGCGGTACTCGTGGAACGCGTTTCCTTGCGCAACTCGGAAGCGACCTCTTCGGCCAGTTGCTTAGCGCTTACGGTCTTTTTCGTTTTCTTCTTTGCCATATCAAAAATTTCGTCGTTCGTTCAGCGTTGCTAGTTCGCCACGTAACCGGAAATGCGATTGCGCAACAAGACGCGATTCTTATCCGGAAAAATAAGAATCCGTTCGCAACGCACTACTCCACCGCGTTCGCGCAGGGCCGGTTCTCCGTCCATGATGATGACCCCGGCTCCCTCGTCGTAGGTGGCCAGTTCCCCGGTGACGGCGCGCGTTTTTTGTTCGATGCGAACATTGCCCCGGGCGATGGTCTTGTTTTCCTTCAAGCGCCTTTCAATAACGGCGCCGCTGAGGACGGCATTGACCTTGTCGCTGTTCTTCTTC
>CAZGYS010000393.1:0-4712 GCA_964530305.1 uncultured Leptospiraceae bacterium | reverse complement strand
TCGTAAACCATCAGGCCGGCCGTGACGTGCACGTTCTGCTTCTTTTCACGCAGCTCGACGCCCTTGTCCGCGCGAATCGTATGAAAGTCCTTACCCAGCGCCGTCAGTTTGGCCGTCTTGAGAATCGTATCGGTTTGGGTCAGCACGACATTGCCCTGAAACTCGGTTATCGGCTCTTCGCCTTCCGCGAAGCGATGCACCAGCTTGTCGGCGGTCAGAACGCTCACCGGAGCCTCGGGTGGTTTCTTCTTGCCGGTGTTTGTTCCGCCCGTGGTTTTCCCGTCTTTCGTCTTGCCTGTTGCCGCGGTCTTGTCCGGCTTCGCGGATGGTTTCGGCGTCGTTTTCGCGCCGGCCGCCCGTCCGCCCGTGCGGGCGAATTCATAGAGTGATACCGGCCCGGTAGCCTGAGTCGAAGTCCCGGCGAAGCTCAGGTTGGACGCGTTGCGGGACATGTAACTCACGCGACCGTTCAGTTCGATTTCGCGCTTCTCCACGTGGTAATTCATGGTATCGCCCGTGAAGAATTGATTACCGCCCAGAATGATCGGGTTCTGCTTGAGTTCGATTCTGTCGTCTTTGTCGAAATAGTCGCCGCGATCCGCCAGCAAGGTCCAGGTCTCGTGCAGAATGCGTACATCGCCTTCCAGAATGGAAACGTCCGCGGCCAGATCCCGCTTGACCTTCGTCGCCGTGACGATGACCGGCTTTTTCTTTTTGTCCTTGCGAACCACCATGTAGGGATTGCCGATCAGCTCCACGAGTTGTTTATCGCGATCGTAGTCCGCGCGAGCCGCGCGCAGGGTCAGGCCGTTTTTGGCGTCCCGAATGACCACGCCCCCTTCTATGCGGCCGCGACGACCGCCTTCCAGGATGATGCGCGGTGCCCGGAGTTCCACGTCATTGTGGCGCAGAATAGCGCCGCCCGCGATGGTGATGCGCGTAACGGGGATGCCGTTCACCAGCGCCTTTTCGCGAATCAGCACGGCGCCGTAGAAGTAAGTGCGAACGGGGCGACCTTTCGCGTCCGGCTTCTTGTTCACGAGCGCGCGGGGATCGATATTGGCGGGGATTTCGTTCGGCTTTTTCTTCGGGTCCGGCTTTTCCGCGGGCGTGTCTCCGGTTTTTTTCACCGGTTTATCCGCTACCTTGCCGGGTTTCGGCTCTTTCGCCGGAGCGGGCTTCGGTTCGGGCAGGGTTTTGCAGCCGCCCAACAACAGGGAAAGACCGAAGGCCATGGCCGGGATTTTATAAATAAAACGATTCATGATGGATTACTGAAAGATATCGTCGATCCCTCCGCCCTTCTTACCTTTCGTGCTTACGCGTACGCCGGCCGGTCCCTTGCAGACCTGACGGTCCTTCTTGTTGTCCACGACGACTCCGCCCCGGCAATTGGTAAACGTGCCGCCCTCCCAGAGTTTTACGGGAACGCGAGATGTAACGACTTTATCGTCCATCTGGTATTCCATTTTCTCGGCTTCGATGCGACGCGTTTTGCCTTTGTATTCCACCTCTCCTTCCAGATACAGGCGACGGTCCTTGTAGTTGATTTCGCCGCGGTCCGCGGTTATGGACGCGATTTTTCGTTGGCGGGCGTCATACTGTTCGAAGGTAAAGTTATATGTGACGATGCGGGACTGGCCGCCCCGTTCCTGAAAGATGTAGGCTTCCGTGGCGCTGATCTCCCAGTCCTTGTTGCCGTCGACGTCCACCGCCTCACGATAGAAGTTACCCAGCTTGATGTTCGCGCCGGGCTCCAGGTTCTTATCGGCGATGATTACGGTATCGCCGCCGCAGGCCGGCAGCATCGCCAGAGCGGCCAAAACGAGAGCCGTCGACGCGAACGTGGGCAAGAACGTCCACAAGCGTGCGCCGCGAATGCCTGAAGCGTTCTTGTTCATGAAACGCCCTCCATGACTTCGGGCGCGAAGACCTGGGTTTTGACGAAGCGATCCAGGGCGTGTAGTTTTTCGATCAGGGGCACGGCCTGTTTCAAGTAATACTGATTGCTGGAGTCCGACCAGGCACTGGGCGGATCGGGATGCGTTTCCATGAAGATGCCTTCCAGGCCGGCCGCCACGGCGGCGCGCAAGAGCACCGGAGCATGAGCACGATTCCCCCCGCTTTCGCGGCCCCCGCCGGGTAACTGGGTGCTATGGGTCCCGTCGAAAACCACCGGGATGTCCATCTCATGGAGAATCTCGGGCGCCCGGGGATCAAAGACCAGGTTGTTATAACCGAAGCTGGCGCCTCGCTCGGTCAGCAGATACTTTTCGGAACCTTCGCCGCGGACTTTTTCCACGACGGCGCCGCAATCCGCCGGCGCCAAAAACTGACCCTTTTTGATATTGACCCATCGCTCCGTGCGGGCGCAGGCCTGAATGAGATCCGTCTGGCGCGAAAGAAAGGCGGGGATTTGTAGAATGTCCGCCACCGCGGCCACGCGTTCCACCTGACCGGTTTCATGGACGTCCGTGAGTACGGGCACCTTGAACGTTTCTTTTATGTACTGAAGATCATCGAGGCCCTTTTCCATCCCGGGTCCCCGGTTGGAACCGGCGGAAGAGCGATTGGCCTTGTCGAAACTGCTTTTGAAAACGTAAGTGATGTCCAGGCGATTGCACAGTTCCAGCATGACTTCGCATACCTGGACCAGTAACTCGCGCGACTCGATTACGCAGGGCCCGGCAATGAGGAAGAATGGATTGCGGGCGCCGATTTTACGTCCGCCGATAAATTCTCTTTCCGTTGCGTACATCGCCATGATCAGATTAACCACCCTATCATGGCCCGCACATAGGAAAACCGAAAAATCCATGCAAATTTAATGCCGGAGCTTCCGATTTATGGTGCAGAGCGTAAAAATAATTGACTGGAAAAAAACGTCCCCGTTGAAAATCCATCCAGGATGACTCCCGCCGAGCCTGATTTGGAGCTGGTACACCTGATCGTGGGGATTCTGGGCGCCCTGGTGCTTGTTCTGGGGGTCCTGATTCCCGTGCTGGTTTGGCTTAATCGCGCTAAACGCTCCGCGAAATACAGGGCGGACGAGCGATTGGCCGATGAATACCGTCCCATTGAACGGCGATTGGTTCTGTCCGTAATGGCCAATAACCGTCGTCCCGGCTGCGTCATCGGTTTGAGCCTGACGCTTCTGTTCGGCCTGACCATGATAGGCATGGCTCTCGCGGCCGGCTGGCAAGACTACGACTGGTGGGGGCGCATTGCCACTATCGCCTACAGCCTGATTGCCTTCGCGGTGCTGGTGCTCATGTTGATAAATTTCATAAAAAATATGGGCTATCGCGTTTACCATGGACGCGAAGTTCAACTGGACGATCATGAGTTGATCGTCGATCGCTCCTTAATCGATTCGCAAACGCCGGGCGACGACATGTTCCACCCCCACTTGAAGGAACGATACCTGCATGAGAAGTACTACTATCGCATTCCCGTCGCCGATATCAGCGCCGTCACGGTAAGCGCCATGGTCCACCAGCCCGGCTTCAAGGCGCGTCAGTATCCATTCGTCTTTATTCAGTTTCATGATTTCGAAGCCGTCTACATGATTCAAACGCGCTTCATGGGCGGAGACGACGAAATGCGATTTCTAAAGCACCTGGAATCCATCGGCCGGGTTCCCCTGTACGTGGACGAGCGCTACGCGGAACACTATGACTATCTGCAAAGCGCGGCGGTCGTACAACTGGATTAGCAAGCATGGCCCAAAAGAAAACCAGCGTCCGAAAAATCGCGCGAAAGACCGCCGGGAAATCAACGGCGAAGCGAACCAGGAAAAAAACGCGGCGCGAACTCTATCTCATCGACGCCAGCGTATACATCTTTCGCGGTTATTATACCTTGCCTCCCGGCATTCTGGATTCCAGCGGCGAACCGGTCAGCGCCGTCTACGGATTCGCCGATTTTCTACTGGGTTTTCTGGAAAAAATCCAGCCCACGCACATCGTCGCCTGTTTCGACGAGAGCTTGAGCACGTCTTATCGAAACGATATTTACCCGGATTACAAGGCCAATCGCGAAGCGGCGGCCCCCGAACTGGAGCGCCAGATGAAGTTGTGTCGTCGTTTGACGCGTCTGGCGGGCGTGACGGAATTCGCCAGTGATGCCTTTGAGGCCGACGATCTCATCGGTACGGCCATCCAGCAGTGTCGCCGCGGCGATTTTCGCAATCGCATACTTAGCTCGGATAAGGACCTGACTCAGTTGCTGGAAAAAGGCGATCAGCTCTGGGACTATGCCCGGGACCGTCGCGTGGATCCGGCCGAGGTAAAGCGACAATTCGGCGTGCGCCCCGATCAAATCGCCGAGTATCTGGCGTTGCGTGGAGACGCGGTGGACAATATTCCCGGCATACCCGGCATCGGCGCGCAAACGGCCGCGGCGCTGCTGCAAAAATTCGGCAGCCTGGAAAAGGTATTGAATGGTACACATCGCGTACGTAAAATGAATATTCGCGGCGCCGCCGGCATCGCCGATAAGCTGGAACAACACGGAGACATGGCGCGCCTGTGCCTGGAGCTGACGCGGATTCATCGCAAGGCGCCCATCCAGGCCACGCCCTCGAAACTCAAGTATCGCGGCCTGGACGAACAAGGCATGAGCGATTTCTTCGATGAAATGGAATTCGGTACACGTCTGCGAAATCGCCTGGCGCGTTTGACCGGCAAGGCTTGAGCCGTTTGTCGGACTAT
>CAZGYS010000392.1:0-6467 GCA_964530305.1 uncultured Leptospiraceae bacterium | reverse complement strand
CCCTCCTCCGACAGTATCGTGGCCCGATCTTCCTCGGTTAGTGCTTCCTCGCGTACGACGATAGCGGCTCCCGGCAGTACGGGAGTCTGGGACAGAGTGAATCTCTGATTCGGCTCTCCATTGCTGGAACCAAGCAACTCGTCGCGGACGGAAGCCAGATGGTCCGCGAAAACCGTGTTCGCATGCAGCGCCGACACGGACGGAAACAGAGGATAATTACCTTCGCTGAGGCGAATGCGAATCCAGTGCCGTTCATCGCCGAAGACGGGACGCGAGCGATGGTTGCCGGGAACCTGAATTTGGGCGATTTCGCGTCGACTGAGAGCCCTCGTAGCATCACTCACTACCAGCGTTGCCCAAACAGTACCAGTCCAATACTCCCACGCGAGAACAGGCGGCGACTCCTCATCCGTCTGCAAGAGCGCGTTGAACCGGCTCGTGAGGAGCGGAAAGTATATACTGAGCGGTAAATTAGCAATGTCGGCGTCGAATCCGATATACAGTGACGGATTCGGGTCCTGAGACAGTTGAAAGGGCTCGATGTAGCGAGGCGAATCGGGGTTCGCTATATTGTGCGTTAGAACATCCGTACTCTCCAGGAGAAAGAAATCGTTTTCCGTTATCACGGCATGCGGAAGAGCCTCCGCCGTGAAACTGTATTCCAGATGGAAAGTTTCAATGGATGGTGGTTTAAAGTTATCCAATTCGGCCGTGCCGTAGTCTCCTGAAAGAATACGAACGCGAATCCAGTAATTAACTTCGCCGAATAAATCGCGCTCAACTATGGGCGGCGACGCGAAATCCACGGTTCCCGATTGCGTGAAGCCGTTCGTTAGATCCGTAAATTCGAACTCTCCCTGGGGGACGGCGACGCCCGCCTGGGAAGTAGCTCCCAGGACGGCCCAGCGAGAGCCGTTCCAGAATTCCCATTGTAGAGAGACATCCGTCGTATCCGGTAAAGGTACGCCGGCCGACAAATTTATCTGAATGGAGACCGTCGTATCCGTATTGGATAAGGCTTCGCTTGAGGCGAAATAGAAGGTATCATTAAATTCAGGAACACGGCCGAAGGGACGGAAGTCCTTACTGGTATCCAGCAGGGATCCGTTAAACGAAGCCGTTTCCAATGCGAGGGCATCGTCCGGGTTGATGATGACGCGAGTCTGTACGGATTCGATTCTCGGGATGGAAGTATGCTCCAAAAGGAGTGCCGCGAAAACGGGCGGCTTCAGGGTGGCCCCGCTGCCGTAATCGCCCGAGACTACGCGCACCCGTAAATACAGACCATTGGTTCCGTTGATACTCGTTGATTCAACGGCGGGTATTGTAAAATGAATCTCGCCGTCGCGAGTAAATGCGTTGGTGGTATCCACGAGATTGTAGGAGCCCGCGTCTACCACTCCGCCTTGAGACATCAGGCCCATGTTGGCCCATTGATCTCCGGCCCAATAGTCCAGGCTCAAAGTAACATCGGAGGTGTCCGGCAAAGGACTATTGTCGTCCAGGCGAATCGTCATGACACCGGTTGACTTTTCCCGAGAGAAGACGCTCTGACTGGCGATGAAAAAGTTATCGCCGGCTACCGGAATTGTACCGAATGGCCGGAAAAGAGCGGTCGAATTTAATTGCACGACGTCCGCGAACATAACGTCCGGACCGACATTCGTCTCGCGACCATATCGTTCCACCGGTATATTCGTTTCCAGCTCCGCGTAGATCCAGAAACGATTGAACGAAAGCGTAGGCCAGGTTTGCTGACTCAAAGCCTTTCGACCAAATCCGGTGATCTCTCTTTGAGCCAGGCCCTGGATATTCTGAAAAATAACCGTTCCATCGCCCAGCAGACGGGTTGCCGCGAATTCCGGGGATTCAGTATCCAACGGATCCGCGAGGTAAGGCGTTAACTCAACCGGTTCATCAGAAGCGTCCGTATATGCATACCAGCGAACGTTCCATTCTTCCGGGGAAAAACGTACCGGGAAATCCAGCCTGAACTCCAGCTCGATGGTTGCGGGATCCTGAACGCTGAATATCGCATCCTGTCCGAAGAAAATCCTGTGGGGTACAACCTGTCGCCCTTCAAATAGAGCTTCCGCCGCCGTATTGCCGGCAGTGATGATTTTCGCATGATCCGTATAACGATCCTGGTCCGTGTTGAGCGAAAGCAACCTGGCGAAAGCAGGCCCGGTAACCGTAAGAGGCTCCCTGGTTTCGAACACGATGGGATCGTCTTCATTGCCCGCGGCCGTAACCTGCGTTCCCGCCGGCACGAATGTCGGCGCGGCGCCTTCCGCCAACGTGAAAACCAGGGGAGCCTGAGCCGCGCGCGGAGCCGTCAGGTCGAATCCCAGCATTTCCAGAAAAGTCAGAAAGTTCTTATCCGGTACGCGATTCAGCTTGTCGATGACGTTCTCAAGCAGACGCGCGAAGAGCTGTGTCAGAGCCTCGGTCTGGAGATCGGCGGCTACGGCCGCGGTATCCGGCCATTCCGGAGCGTACTGAACAATGAAAGACCGTACCTGTTCGGCAAGTTGTCTTTGTTCACGACTATCTATCTTTGGTGCGATTATATCCATATCTTAACCGTTCTCCAGAAAAAACGGGTACACGATATTTTCCTTGGCATTGGATGATTTGATCGTGTATTCGATTTCGATGTTGACGCGATTATCCTCGTCGGGATCCGCCGTTACCCGCACGTCGTTTACGTTCACGCGCGGTTCAAATTCCAGCAACGCGTCATTGACGACTTCAGCCAGAAGCGTATGAGTCGTAGCGTTATTTTCCGCGAAAACCATATCGTTGATTCCGCAACCGAAATCAGGTCGCATGATCCTTTCGCCGCGAGTAGTACGCAGTATCAGGAGTATGGACTCCCGAATCACGTCTTCCCCTTCCGAAAGAAGCAGCGCGTTGTTTCGCATCGTCGGTGGAAACTTCCAGCCGACTCCTAAAAAATCAGGGTCTTTCATTCAATTATTCCCACATTCAACCAAGAGTTATCTGCGCACCCGAAAGGCCCAGGTTACCGCCCGCCTTTACCTTGGCGGCGGCGCTGGATTCAAGGTCCAGCATGCCCGACGCTTTAACCTTTACGTTTGTAGCTTTGGCATTCACATCGCTCGACGCTTCGAGCTCAATGTTCTTCGCGGACATAACCTTCACGTTTTCGCTCGAGGACTCAATCATCACTTTATCGCCTTTCAGATTCAGTTCGCCTTTTGCCTTCAGATCGATATTCCCGGTGGATTCGATCTCGATTTTCTTTTCTTTTAAATCGAGCGTGATTTTGTTGCTCGATGAACCATCCTTCAAGTCCATGATTTCCAGCTTTTCCTGGCCGGAAGTATCGGTGAACTTTATGGTGAGGCCGCTTCGGGATTTGATGATGCGAACATCATTCATCTCCTTATTGCTTTCCACCGGCATCTTGTCGTCTTCGCTGTGCAGAGCTCCGATTACGTAAGGTAGATTAATGTTTCCTGATTCAAACGCGACCAGGACTTCATCGCCTTTCTCCGGTAGAAAAACCGCTCCCCGTTCCGATCCGCCCATAAATGTCGTAACGGGAGCCCAGGTGGTTATGAATTTCTCCTTTGTCGTTTCGAATTTTTTCAAGCGCACTTTGACGGATCCCAATCGTTTCGCGCCGGAACCGTCAGGGTTTTGCGCCTGCGCAATCTCTTCGACTATGCCTACCTCTATGCCGAGAATGGGCGCTGGATTATCACAGTGCCCACCGCCCATAGAGGCGCCCGTGAATGAGAGAGAATTCATATGTTCGCCCTCCTTACTTTGAATCGTGTATAGTAGCCGTTGGTATCGTAGGTATGCTCGGCGAAAGTCACGTAGTAAGAACCATTGTAGTCCGATATTCCCGTAAGCTTTACGGTTCGCCCTGGACGAATGGATACGTCTCCCACCGCGTATGCGCGTCCCGTAACGAATTCCTGCAATTGTCGGTTCAGATGAGCCTTCGCCACCGCTTCCGCTTCGCGTGCGCTGGCGACGTCCGCGTTGAGAATATACGCCTTTGATGAAGCGCTGGTTACGGCGCCGGATGTTCTGTCCGCCCCGCTCTGTTCAGTAGCCCCCGGTGTAAACGAGTTATCCGTCGGTCGCGTTGTATAACTGTAGACTTCCTTGTCCCGTCGCGTGCGAGACTTGATGGTAACTTCCGTGCCGCCGTCGATGACGCGGGCTCGCGGCTCAAAGTTTATAAGTTCCCTGTTGAATTCGAGAGTTGTAGACGGCGCTGCATCATCCTGAGGCTTTTGCAAGACAAGCGTATCATCCTCAACGAAGAACTCCAGGTTCAGACGCTCCGCAATGCCCTTCAGAAACTCATAATCGGATTGATTGTATTGAGCTACCGACGGGCGCTGGTTCATGGTGTCCACGATACGAGTTTTCAGCATGAATTCGCCCGCGATTTGCTTGAAGATGGCGCTGTCTTTTTTGTTTTCAAACGTACGTCGTTTCTTTTCAAATTTGAAATTATAAAGCGCGTCGTATCCGCGCATTTCCAGCACGGGTTCGCCGTTGAAATTGGGCTCCATCGCGGTGACGAAACCGGTGACGATTTTTTCCTTACACAGACTAACGGTAATCTTATCTCCCAGGTTCAAATCGCCGAAATCCAGGGCCAACAGTTTACCCGGTTGCGAAATATTAAAAATAATCCGAAACTGAGTCCACAGGTTCAGCTCCTGAACGACGACGGCCTTCTGGATTCCCAGTTGCAGGTCCAGCTTCAACGGGAGCCCGTCCTTGAGAACGCCTACATTGGCGGCTATTAATCCTGTGTTTTCAGTCAATTTAACTTACCTGAATTTCGCGTTCGCGTATTAGTTTATTTCCGGGAGAAAAAGCGTACGACCGATATCGGCGGGAGTCGGAAAATCCAACGGCCGTTCAATGTTGTTTTCCTCGGCGATGGGACGCCATCCACCCGGGTCATTATAAATTCGATTCGCGATCAAATCCAAACGGTCTCCGGATTTTACGGTCCAGAATTTGCGACTCGCGGTGGCATTGGATTTCTTGGCCGCGCTTAAGCGATTGAGGGAAGATGTAAACGTAACGGTTACATACGCTCGAATGGGAAAACCCTCCGGCGAAAACAATGTATATTGCTCGCGCACATTCGTAACGAATCCGGTATAGATAAAGGTGCCCCAGACGAATCGCGCCAGCGGCGGACTCTTGAACTTCACAAAGGGAAGCACCGGCTCCATGAGCAGGCGAATAAGCTTGGTTCGGATCATTACATTCCGAATGGGCCCTTCGCTCGCGTCGAAGAAGAGCTTTACGGTGAAGTCCTCGCGTTCAATGCGCTCGAAATGCTTATTGACCTCGGAACCGCGGCTTTGCGAGTTGATCAGCATCCGATTCCCATCCGACAATTCGTTCGGATTAAACATAACCGGAATAGTACCAAGTAGCGCCTTGTCTACCGGGGTCAGTTGAAACATAAGCAGGGCTTTCGTTCTAATACTCATTAATGGCCTCTTCGCTCCATTTCCAGATCCATACGACGTTCAATATTTAAGAACACTTTATCAGCGAACGTATCAACTTCATGCACGGGCATTGTTCGCAAGATTCTCTTCACCGTGGTTTCAACCAGGGTTTCCTGGTTCGGTATTTTTTTGGCTTCGTGTTGTGCGTTCGAGGAAACCACTTCCGGCTCGTTCAGGACCGGCTGCCTTTCAGAAGCGATGGCGGCCTTTCGTGGTTCGCGATTCGCGGAAGCAACCGGAGCATAGACCAGAGGCCGCTCCGCGAGGGAATCGATGTTCGGGTTCGCGGGCATACTCTTACCGCTGATAAACGCCGCGGTGCCGGATGAAGTCGCCTCGCCGTCCCGAATGGGAGCGACCATTCGCGTCCGCGCTCCCATGTCCGCTTCGACGCGTCCCAGGGCCGAACGCGATATAGTTTCCCTTAAATGCGACGCCTTACCGGCAACAGACCCGAAGCCGATCCGCGAAATGGCCTGCATGTGTTTTTGATGAAAGCCTTCGGCGATACGTAGATTACGCTCCTGAACACGGATGGGGCTTACGCGAGCCGGTTCGGCATTATCGCCGTAGGAATCGACGGACGGGTTCGTTGCACTGATGTTCGGCCGAGTAAGCCGCAAGGGAATTGTTCTCGATAAGTCCGACGCGACCAGAGGAGAAGCAGTGACCGGGGCTTTATCCGTAAGGGCGTCCTTCCGCTCCGCGCTTTCTCCTCGAGTTCGGTTCGCGCTGGATTTCACTCCGGTGACCGCTTCCATAACTTCAACTCGCTGCTCCCGAATCGTTTCCATTCGGGCGGAACTCGCCTGGGGCGCGGTTTGGATCGTTCCCGAGTCAAGCGCGGGCTCACTCGTATGGGATTCCCCGGAACCGGCTTTCATGACTTCCGACGGCGCCGAAAGCGGGTGCCGCAACTCCGCGGATGCGATGGAGGCCTGAGCT
>CAZGYS010000391.1:4813-6468 GCA_964530305.1 uncultured Leptospiraceae bacterium | reverse complement strand
GACTACCTGGTGACAAACACCGGCAACGTGACCTTGACGGGCATTGCGCTGGTGAGCGTCATTGGTAAGCTTTATTATTCCTGTGTGTCGGGGTTTGAAATAAAATACAAAAAATACCAATCCGAATGAAAAAAAATCGTCTATTGCGGCAGGTTGAATTGTTGTATACATGTGAACGTGCCGCATGAAGGCAAATCGCAATCATCAAGAAAACAATCGTAACATTAAATAAGAATTACGAATTGAGAAAATAGAAACAAGGCAAAGCAAGAAGACGACTGAACTGAAAGTGTGATACTGATTTGTGCATTCCCGGAAGACCGAGCGTCAAAAACGGAGAGTCAAACCGGCGCTCCAAAGCCGGGGCAGGGAGAATCGCAAAATCAGAGGAGGAAAGAATGAAACTAGGAAAAAGAGTAAGTGTAATAGCCGGGCTTATTACCTCTCTGGCGGTGGCCGGAATCCTCACCAATTGCGGAGATCCCAAACCCCAGGCGAAGCAATCCAAGTCCATGATCGTAGTGTTTTCGACCGGTACGAATAAGATCATTCGCGCCGAGTCCGGAAAGAGTCTGACTGCTTCCGTTGGCGCCGTCGTCAATGAGAAGGACACGATTCAAACTCTGGACGGCACGGTTGACCTGCAAACCCGCGCCGGTAGCGCCATTCGCGTACGCGAAAACACCACCATCACCGTTTCCAAGCTGATTGGCGGTGATACCCAACTGGACATGAAGCAAGGCACCATCCTGGCGAATGTTAAACGGGCGTCGCGGAAAGATAAATTCACCGTAACCACCCCGACCGCAATCGCTGGTGTGCGCGGCACGACCTTCAAAGTTGAAATGGCTGATGAAAAGACGCCGCCGAAGGTTAAGGTTATGGACGGTAAAGTTGCCATGGCCCCGCGCGTAAAAGCTCTGGAAAAGTACACCAAAAAGGAAATCGATTCCAACCCGACCCTGAAAGCTCTGGCCGCTATCGAGAAGAAAGAAGTTGTTCTCGACGGCAAGACCGAAGGAACGCTGGATAAGAAGCTGACCGAGAAAGTTGAGAAAGTCAACAAAGCCATCGAGCAAGCCAAGAAAGAGAACAAGGACGTAACGAAAGTAGCCGCGGTTACCACGATTACGAAGGAAATTGCCAAAGAGCAAGCTCCGGCCGTTAAGAAAGAGAAAGTGGAAGTTACCACTCAAGAACTTCAGGAAACCGGTTCTCTGGTTGCCGTTGATACGCAAACTTTCGATAAAGTCGCCGCCGGCGAAAAAACGGAAGCTCCCAAGCAAGTTGCTGCTCTGAAAAAACTGCACGAGCAAAAACGAGTTCAAAAGCAAGAGAAAGTTCTCAAGCGAATCGAGCAAGAAGCTTCCAAGCGTAAGTTCAAATCCGAAGACGAAATCAAGACCTTCTACAACAAAGGCTTTGAGAAAATCGTTCTGAAAAACGGCCAGACCATCCGCGGCGCGGTTATCGCGCAGAACGGTAATGTCCTGGTTATTCACAGCAGCACGGGCGTTAAGCGAGTAAACAAATCGCAAATCTCCCAGCAGCTGTTCGAATAAGAACAACGCTGAAAAATCAGCGCAAGCGAAACGCCGCCTCGAATTCGGGGCGGCGTTTTTTTGTGTACGCGAATGTGAGTGTTTCCAACGGCA
>CAZGYS010000391.1:0-4794 GCA_964530305.1 uncultured Leptospiraceae bacterium | reverse complement strand
AACGGCAAAATAAGCCTTGCTGAAAATGGTCTGAAACCCTACATTAGCGTGAATGAGCGAGCCCTTTGATCCCTCTTATTTGAATCGCCTGATGCGCCCGCCCATGATCTGCGTATGCCGTCAGGTGTCCGAGGAAAGAATCCGCGCCGCCGTGGCCGAAGAAGGTGCTCATACCTACCAGGAAGTGCAGAGTCTTACTAACTGCGGAACGGGCTGCGGCACCTGCGAAGGCCGCGTGAAAGGCATCATCCAACAAGTCGAACGGGAAATCGCGCGCAAGGCTCTTTGAGTCACGGAAAACACGGAACAGTCTTTGACCGCGGAGGCGCAGGGAGCGCGGAGTATTTTTGGGGTGGGCTTGCTTCTTGACGTGAAACGGCCTTCGCCTGCAACTTCGCGCGTAGCTTTAGACCGGCCACTGAAAACACGGAACATATTTTAAGGCGATGGGCGTGTACCTGCTCCTTGAAGTGGGACGCGCCTTTCGCGTTTATATCCCAACGTCACGGAACGAACAACGTGGTAAGTGCTCGCCACGCTGCCCAAACCCAAAAACCTCCGCGCCCTCCGCGGTGTAATCCAGGCTCCATTCGAGCGCATTCGGAACATTCGTCCAATTCGTATTCTCTTAAACCATGGCCGGCGCGGGTTGTCCGTAAACTTTCTCCGCGTTTCGTATGCGATACAGAGAGCTCGAGGCGATGGCCGCGCTGTCCATGCCGAAGGACGCGGAATCCAGTTGCCAGCGCTCCAGGGTGGCTTCGTCCGCGGCGTCGGATTCGGTGAGCCGCTTCACCGCGCGTTCATACAGCAATGTACACAGATAACGAGCCGCCATGCGTACGAGTTCCTCCGCGAAACGTCCGCGAATGTTCTCGTCGGGGAGGCTTCTGTGGGTCGTAACCGCTTCGTCCAGGGCCGTTGCCTGTTCCGCGGCGAAATCCGAAATCGAACCAATCTCGTCCTTGATGTCGGCGAGATAGCGCCGCAGGAAACCGTCCGCGCTCATGCCGGCCGTGATGGCCGCCACGGAAATGCCCACGTGGAGCTGGCTCGTGCCCTCGTAAATAGTGTTGATGCGCGCATCGCGATACAGACGCGAAACGTCATAGTCCTCGGTGTAACCGGCCCCGCCGTGAATCTGCACCGCCATGGAGGCGATTTCCAGGGTTTTCTCCGAGCAGTAATACTTGGCCAGCGAAGTCAAGAGCGACGACAGGGTGGCCCAGTCGCGGATCTTTTCATTGCGGCGAATGTCGCGATCACTTACGCCCTGCTTTTCCAGGCGAATCTGTTCGGGCTGATGCTTGTCCACGGCGAAGGCCGTCTCAATGGAAAACAGGCGTTGCGCGTTCATCTCCCTGCGCATGCGGTCCAGCATCTCGGCCACGGCGGGAATTTCCTCGATGGCCTTGCCGAACTGCAGACGCTCCCGCGCGTACTTAAGCGATTCGCTGAGGCCGGCCGCGCTGCCGCCCGCGGCACCCGCGAAGGAACCCAGACGCATGAAACTGGTCATGCCCAGCGTACAACGCGTCAGGCCCTGGCCTTCGCGCCCCAGCAGTTCTCCCGGAACGTCCTCAAGCACAACTTCGCACGTGGGTGACGCGTGAATGCCCATCTTGCGTTCGATGCCGGCGATTTGCACGTCCTGGCTTTTCACAAGAAAAACGGACAGGCCGCGCGCACCCGGGCCGCCGGTGCGGGCCAGGGTCAGATGCACGGCGGGGTAGGGACCCAGACCGCAGCCCTGGGAAATAAAGCGTTTCGTGCCGTTGAGGCGATAGGTCCCGTCGGCTTGTTTGGTTGCCGTCGTGCGCACATTGCCCAGGTCGGATCCGAAGTCGGGTTCGGTAAGGGACATGGCGAACAAAGTATCGCCCTGGGCGGCGGGAGCGGCCCAGCGGGCGATTTGTTCCTCCGTGCCGTAACGAGCCACGATTTGCGCCAGGTTCTGGAGATTGATGGTCATGTTGAAAGAGACGTCGGCGCGGGCCATGACCATGGAAGAGAAAGCCCAGACGGTGGCGGGCAGGCCCAGGCCATGGGCTTCGCGGGGCATGGCGTAGGGGATGAGACCCGTTTCGCGGTACTTTTCATAGAGGCGAATGGCGTCGGGCGGAAACTCCACCTGGCCGTCGGCGTATTTCAGGCCGTGCCGGTCCATTTCCGCGCCCGCTTGCGAAACTTCCTTGCCCCAGAATTCGCCCATGGCCTGCAGCGTGGAGCGATACAGTTCCAGGGCTTCGCTTTCGTCGGCGGGGGCCAGGGCGTAACGTTCGTCCTCCGTTTCGCGGTAGAGGGCGTGCTCTCGAAAGTCGTCGCCTTCGTAAGCACGCGCGACCCCGGCCCAATCCGTCATGTGATCGAAGATCAACATCAGGTCCTGGTCGTCCGTGAAATAATTTTCCGCTATCATGTTTTCGCCTCCGCGTCGTTCGAGTGGTGTCGTAATTTTCGTTTTTTGAGTTTTCGCCGTTCAGGCGTGAGCCGGTTGTTTGGCGCCGATTTCCCGTGCCGCCAGCAGGCCTTCCATGAAGGCACGTTTGGCGTCCACGCCTCGAGCGTCCTTCGCGCCGCCCACGACCAGGATTTGTTTCTCCGGTCGGCGCGCGCGATACTCATCGGCCAGTCGGGATTCGCTCACCTGGCCGATGCAAACAATGATGGAATCGCATTTGAATTCGTATTCGCCACCACTTTTTTTCTCCAGATTCAGGCCCGTGGGAGTGACTTCCTTGTAGTCCAGGCCGTGGTGGAATTCCACGCCGTTCGCTTCCAGCTCCTGCTTCAGGGCCCAGATGGTGGTGGGACCAAGCCCCGCGCCCGGTTTACCGGTCCGCTTGAAGATGCCGACCTTGCGTTTGGCTTTCTTTTCGCGGATGACCGTGTCCGTATAGGACTCCACGTTATAGCGCTCGAAATAGGACTGAATGGTGGCTTCGTGCTCCTCGGTCAGTTTGTGCGCCACGTCCACGCCGATGCCGCCGCCGCCCATGACGGCCACGCTTTCGCCGGGCTCGAAATCGCCCTTGAGATAATCGGTATACGTGCCCACTTTCAGGTTTTCCATGCCGGGTATGTTGAGTTCCCGGGGGCGCACGCCCGTGGCGAAAATCACCGCGTCCGCGTCGATTTCGTCCAGCAGCTCCGGCGTCGCCTCCGTGTTCAGGCGAACGTCCACGCCCAGGGCGTCCAGTTCATGCTTGAAATAACGAATGGTTTCGCGGAACTCGAACTTGCCGGGAATGACCGCGGCCAGGTTTAATTGCCCGCCCAGCTCCCTGGCCTTATCCAGCAGAATGACCTTGTGTCCCAGCGTCGCCGCTACGCGGGCCGCTTCCAGGCCGCCGGGGCCGGAGCCGACGACGACAACTTTATGCGGTTCGGGCCGGGGCATGTCGGCGAACTCCAGTTCGTTCACGGCCTCGGGATTGACGACGCAGGACGCCACTTTTTCGTGCACGCCGTGATCCAGACAGGCCTGATTGCAGGCGATGCAGGTATTGACGCGTTCGGGCAATCCGTCGCGGATCTTGTTCAGGATGGCGGCGTCGGCCAGGAAGGGACGCGCCATGGAGATGATGTCGGTTTCGTCATTGTTGAAGATATCGTTTATGGTTTCGGGCGCGTTGACGCGATTGGAGGCGATGATGGTAACGCCGGGCGTTGCCTTCTTGATGCGTTGCGCGATTTTCGCCCAGGCCCCGCGCGGTACGAGCTGGCTGATGGTGGGGACGCGGGACTCGTGCCAGCCGATGCCGATGTTCAACGCCGTCGCGCCGTTATCGCGCAGCGCCGCGGCCAGGGCGCAAACTTCCTCGAAGGTGGACGAACCGGGAATCAGATCGATGCCGGACATGCGAAAGATTACCGGAAAGCCCTCCGGCACATTGGCGCGTACTTCGCGCAGGGCCTGAACGGCGAAGTTACGGCGACGTTCGGAATCGCCGCCGAACTCGTCTTCGCGCTTGTTGGTAACGGGCGAACAGAACTGATTGATGAGATAACCTTCGCTGCCCATGATCTCCACCGCCTCGAAGCCGGCCTGGATGGCCAGTTTGGCGGCCGCACCGAAATCGCGAATGGTTTGGCGGCATTCCTCGGTGGTCATTTCCCGGGGCTGGAAGCGATTGATGGGAGAGCGAATCGCCGAAGGGGCCACGCAATCGCGAAAGAAAGCATAACGTCCCGCGTGGAAAAGCTGGGCGCACATGATGCCGCCTGATCCGGCCTTCCCGGGAGCGGTGTATTCGCGCTTCAGAATTTCGTTCATGCGCGTGAGTTCGCCCAGGTCCATGTCACCCTGGATGTCGAAAAAGGTCCGGGAACCGCGACCGATTGCATTCACGCCGATGCCGCCGGTGACAATCAGGCCCACGCCGCCCTCGAAGCGCCGTCCGTAGAAGGCCGCCATGCGTTCGGCCGTGCCGGGGCTGCCTTCCATGCCCAGATGCATGGAGCCCATGACGAAGCGGTTGGGCAGGGTCAAATTGCCCAGCTCATAGGTTTCAAATGCCTTTTTGGTTCCGGTTTCCATTTTCTTCCTCCGATTTCTTACCAGTGGTAAATTAAATCGCCCGACGGCAAGTAAAAATTTACCACTGGTAATTTATTGCTATGCAGGAGATCCTACGGATTCGGGATTGGGCCCATGGCCGTGGAAGGGAAAAAAGCGTCGCGGGCCGGGAGGCCCCGGAAAGATGCCGGGCAATCCGTGCGGGAGGACCTGCTGGCGGCGGCCGTTCGGCTGCTCAGGGAAAAGAATCTCGAGGAATTGACGCTGCGCAAGGT
>CAZGYS010000390.1:5819-6485 GCA_964530305.1 uncultured Leptospiraceae bacterium | reverse complement strand
TGGAGACCATCTTCGATACCCTGAACGCGAAAGCGGCTCTTTACGCGATTCAGGAATACTTCAAGAAATCCGGGAAGGAAATTCCGGTCATGGTTTCCGGGACCATCGTGGACTTGAGTGGGCGCACGCTTTCGGGTCAGACCACCGAAGCCTTCTGGGTTTCGGTTTCGCACATGCCCAATTTGCTGTCCGTGGGTTTGAACTGCGCGCTCGGCAGCGCCCAGATGAAACCATTTATCTCGGAGCTGGCGCGCGTGGCCAATTGTCGCGTTAGCCTGTATCCCAACGCGGGTCTGCCCAATGAAATGGGCGGCTATGACGAAACGCCCGAATACATGGCCGAACAAATCGACGACTACGCCCAGAGCGGATTTCTTAATATCGTCGGCGGTTGTTGCGGCACGACTCCCGAACACGTCAAGGCCATGGCCGAGGCGGCCTGGAAGCACAAGCCCCGGGATCCCCGCGAAGCCGACAACACCATGGTCCTCTCCGGCCTGGAGCCGCTGGTTCTGCGACCCGAGGCGAACTTCCTGAACGTGGGCGAACGAACCAATGTTACCGGTTCGCCCAAATTCGCGCGCTTGATTCGGGAAGGTAATCTGGAAGAGGCCCTGGCCGTGGCGCGCCAGCAGGTTGAGAACGGGGCGCAGGTCATCGACGTCA
>CAZGYS010000390.1:0-5809 GCA_964530305.1 uncultured Leptospiraceae bacterium | reverse complement strand
GACGAGGGCATGCTCGATTCCGAGAAGATGATGGTGGATTTTCTGAATCTGCTGGCGTCGGAGCCCGACATTTCGCGCGTGCCCGTGATGGTGGACTCCTCGAAGTGGAGCGTCATCGAGGCCGGTCTGAAATGCCTGCAGGGCAAGGCGATTGTAAACTCCATCAGTCTCAAGGAAGGCGAAGACGTCTTCAAGGAACACGCCCGCAAGATTATGGAATACGGCGCGGCCACCGTGGTCATGGCCTTCGACGAAAAAGGTCAGGCGGATAATTACGAACGCCGCATTGAGATCTGCAAGCGTTCCTACGACATCCTGGTGAACGAAGTGGGTTTTCCGCCCCAGGACATCATTTTCGATCCGAACATCCTGACGGTCGCCACGGGTATCGAGGAACACAATAACTACGCGGTGGACTTCATCGAAACCATCAAGTGGATCAAGGCCAATCTGCCCCACGCGAAAGTAAGCGGCGGCGTGAGTAATATTTCCTTCTCCTTTCGCGGAAACAACGTCATTCGCGAAGCCATGCACTCCGCCTTTCTCTTCCACGCCGTGAAAGCGGGTCTGGACATGGGCATCGTCAATGCCGGCATGCTGGCCGTATACGACGACATCCCGAAGGAAACCCTGGACCTGGTCGAGGACGTGTTGTTGAATCGCCGTCCGGACGCCACCGAGCGATTGGTGGACTTCGCCGAGACGGTGAAGGATCAGGCCGGCAGCGGCGGGCAGAAAGTTCAGGATCTGGCCTGGCGCGAAAAGACCGTGGAAGAACGCCTCTCCCACGCGCTGGTCAAGGGCATCGTGGATTACATCGACGAGGATACCGAAGAGGCGCGCGCGAAATACCCGCGTCCCATCCAGGTCATCGAAGGTCCCCTCATGGACGGCATGAACGTCGTGGGCGATTTGTTCGGCTCCGGTAAAATGTTCCTGCCGCAGGTAGTCAAGAGTGCTCGCGTCATGAAAAAGGCCGTGGCCTACCTGATTCCCTACATTGAAAAGGAAAAGGAAGAGAGCGGCGAAACCGGCTCGCAGGCGAAAGTGCTCATGGCCACGGTTAAGGGCGATGTGCACGACATCGGTAAGAACATCGTGGGCGTGGTGTTGGCCTGTAACAACTTCGAGGTCATCGACATGGGCGTGATGGTCCCGCGCGACACCATCCTGGACCGAGCTCAAGAAGAGAAGGTGGACGTCATCGGCCTGTCCGGCTTGATCACGCCTTCGCTGGACGAGATGGTGGAGGTTGCCCGCGAAATGAAGCGCCGGGACATGAAGATGCCCCTGCTCATCGGCGGCGCTACGACTTCGCGCATTCATACGGCCGTTAAAATCGAGCCCAATTACAACGGCACCACGGTGCACGTTCTGGACGCGTCCCGCAGCGTGCCGGTGGTCAATCAATTGATCACCCCCGACCAGGCGGACGGCTTCTCCCAGGGTATTCGCGAGGAATATGAAAAGCTGCGCGAAGACCACGCCAAGCGCACCAGCACGAAGAAATACCTCTCCATCGCCGATGCCCGCGCCAACAAGGTCGACATTGATTGGGCCGCCACTGAAATCACGAAGCCCGCGAAGCCGGGCCTCACCGTCATTGAGGACATGGACCTGACCGTATTGCGCGACTACATCGACTGGGGCCCCTTCTTTATTACCTGGGAGATGAGCGGCAAGTATCCGGATATTCTGGAAGACAAGAAATACGGCGAGGAAGCCCGCAAGCTGTTCAAGGACGCCAATGAACTGCTCGACCGGATCATAGATGAGAAACTCCTCAAGGCGAAAGGCGTCGTGGGCTTGTTTCCCGCGAATTCCGTGGGCGACGACATCGAGCTGTACGCGGACGAATCCCGCGAAAAAGTCGTTTCAACCTGGCATACCCTGCGTCAGCAGGCGGAGAAACGCGCCGGTGAACCCAATCGCGCGCTGGCCGACTACATCGCCCCGAAGGACTCCGGCAAGGTCGACTACATCGGCGGTTTCTGCGTTACCACGGGCCTGGAAATCGACAAGCTGGTGAAGGAATTCGAGGACAATCACGACGACTACGGTTCCATCATGACCAAGGCCCTGGCCGATCGCCTGGCCGAGGCTTTCGCCGAATACCTGCACGCGCGTACGCGGAAGGAATACTGGGCCTATGCCGCGGACGAGAAGCTGGACAATGAGGCGCTCATTCGTGAAAAATACCAGGGCATTCGCCCCGCGCCCGGTTATCCCGCGCAGCCCGACCATACGGAGAAGCCGCCCCTCTTCGATTTGCTGGACGCCACGAAACATACCGGCGTCACCCTGACCGAGGCCAACGCCATGTTCCCCGCCGCGTCGGTCTCGGGTATCTACTTCGCCCATCCCGACGCGAAGTACTTCGGACTGGGCAACATCGGCAAGGACCAGGTCGAGGACTACGCGAAGCGCAAGGGCATGGACCTGGAAGACATGGAGAAGTGGCTGGGGCCGAATCTGAACTACGATCGGTAAAGGACTACCGCACTCGGCGAATATAGTGCGCGGTTCCGCCGTGGAAGTAGAGATTGGTTCCATCCTGAGCCATGCGAAACGGGCTGGTAAGCGTCGCGCCGGTTCCCGTGCCTTCCGTATGTCCGGCCGTTCCCTGTTGTCCGATGATGGTCGCCACCTGGCCGTCGGCGATGGTGATCCGGCGAATGACCTGATTGGAGGAATCTGTCAGCCATAGATACGTGCCGTCGCTGAGGATGTCGCGGGGACTGTTGAACATGGCGGCGGTACCGACGCCGTCCGCGAATCCGGACGTGCCGCTTTGACCCGCGAAAGTTGAAACCAGGCTGGTATCCAGATTCATGCGTCGAATGGAATGATTGGTTAAATCGACGATGTAAAGATTACGGTTGTTGATGGTCATGGAGAAGGGCGACCCGAAAGTCGCCGCGGTGCCCGTCCCGTCGGCGCTCCCGGAAACACCGCTCTGACCGGCAATAGTCGTAACCGCCCCGGTTGCCGGATTGATTTTGCGAATGGTGTTGCCGCTTGATTCCCCCACGTAGAGGTCCGTTCCGTCCGTGGTCAGGGACACGGGAAAGTTAAAGCGGGCGTCGGTTCCCGTGCCGTCGGTATTGCCGCTGTTGCCGGCGCTGCCGGCGATGGTCGCCACCTGGCCCGAAGCGAAACTATAGCGCCGAATCGTGTGGCTGCTCGGCTCGGCGATGTAGAGGGCATCGGCCGTGGCGGTGACGGCGCTGGGCGTGTTGAAGGTTGCGCTTGCCGCGGCGCCGTCCGCGTTTCCGGAGGCTCCCGTGCCGGCCAGGGTCGTCACCGCGCCCGTGGAAAGGTCCACCTGCCTGACGACGTGATTCAGGGCATCGCAAACGTACAGCATGGTTCCCGCGGAGTTCGTGACCAGGCCCCGAGGGGTATTGAAGCGCGCGGACGTACCGGCATTGTTAACGAGGCCGGTCATGGTCTCATTGCCGGCATAGAGCGATGTGGTACCTGCCGGTTGGAGGGGAGTGCAGCCGGTGCCGGTCTTTGCGCCTCCCATGAGCACGCATGATTGAGAAGTCGATGATTGCTGGGCAAGCGCGAAAGCAGCTAGAAATGGTAGGATATCATCGTCCTCTGATTTACAGGCGTGGAGGACCAGGCCGCTAATCAACAGCAGACTCCAAATTCGAAAAGCTCTCTTGATGGGCATATTGCTCTCCATTTACGCGTGGGCGATAGCGCACCGACTACCGGTAGTGTATGGTTTTCGATAAGCCGAGATAATATTAGAGCGGTTTTTCCGGTTTGTCGTCCCGGATCATGATATGAGAAGATGATTTTTACGGCCGTTCATGAGTTAAGAAATCGGGAACAAAAAAATCCTTGTCTGATTGCGGTTAGCGCCCATTGAATTATCGATATGCATGGAGTGCCCGCCCGGCAGGTCGTACTATTTGTACTATTTTCACTTCCCTTTCTGAACGGCTGCGCGGCCGAACGTTTCGTTTCGGCGCCGGAGGAGCGGGTCATTCTGGAAAGCGGGCCCGCGGCTCTGAATGCCTCTCGTGAAACCCGTTACCTGACCACCGACGCCCAAACAACTTTCGAGAATATTCGTAATCGTAAGTCCGGTTGGCGCGTGAACCGCAAACCCCACTTCGATCAGGGTTTTACTCCGAAGACCTACTGGTTGCGGGTGAGAATCGTCAATCGCGCCAAGAACACGCTCTGGTATCTTTCGCTCCGAAATAATCGCCTGGATTACGTGGATTTTTTCATGGTGCCCGAGAACGACGGGCCTCCACGAACCCTGGCGGCCGGCGATCATCGCCCCTTGCCGCTGGGGGCAACGACGTCCTATCCGCTGTTCGCGTTTGATTTGCCCGCCGACGCAAGCGCGACGATTTTCGTTCGGATTCGCACGGATACTCATGTTTCTTTCCCCGTGCGATTCTACGGACCCGTTGAGTTCGGCGCGGAATTGCAGCGGACCATGCTCACCCAGGTCCTCTTCGTGGTGCTCATGATCATCTACCTGATCTTTCAGGTGCGCTTCAATCCGGGCGTGAACGGCCCCATGGAGATTTTTCTGAGTCTGATGATCACGAGCGGCATGATCTACGCGTTCATTTATCTGGGCGAAGGCAATCGCCTGCTCTGGCCGGATAATATATGGGCCAAGAACAATGTGGCGTTCATCGCCATCGGTCATTTCGGATTGTTCTTTCTGCTCTTCCTGCCCGGTTTTTTGCGCCTCAAGGATTTCAACCCGCGGCTGCTGCTGATCTACCGAATCTACACCATTGTCTTCGCGGGCATGGTGATTTCGTTTTTCTTTCCCATTGCGAATAAACTCAAGAACGATTTGATAACCATCTTCATGCCGCTGGTTTATATCCTGATGCTGGTCGGGATCGGGCAGGCCTTGCGGCGAGGGCGTTACTGGGTGCTCTACCTTTTGACGTGCTGGATTCTAGTATTCATTACAACCGTCGGCATGCTGCTGATGTTGCAGGGCGTTCTGCCCTATAATAACTTTACGGCCCATGGCCCCATCCTGACTTTTCCCGTGGATGTCTTTATTCTGGCCGTGTCGCTGGTAATTCGTCATCGCGCGTTGATGCGGGAGCGAGACAATTTGCGTTCTCGCGTGGACGAATTAATAAAACAAGGCGCCGGGAATGAGGCCCCCGAAACGCGAACACAAAGCAGTCGGCGTATTTCCAATCTGGACGGCGCACAGGTGCTGCGCGATCTGGCGCAACTCTTCGACCGGGAGCAGCCTTACCTGGAGGAAGCTCTAACCCTGGCCGGGGTTGCCGAAAAATTGGAAATACGCCCCGACCAGCTATCGGCCATCATCAACAAGGAACTCAAGACGTCGTTCGCCGATCTCGTGAACGAATATCGCATTCGCGCCGCGCGAAAATTGATGCGAGAAAGACCGGATCTCAATCTACTGCGTATCGCTTTCGACTGCGGCTTCGGTTCCCGTGCCAGCTTTAATCGCGTCTTCAAGCAGAAAATGGACATGCCGCCGGTGGAGTATCGCCGGCGTTTGGAACAAACCGGCGATACTGAATAGACCGACCGCGATGCTCGTCAATCCACCTTGCGAATGTAGTGAAAGGTGGCGCCCACGAAGTAGAGGTCGCGACCGTCCGTAACGATTTTACCGGGGAAGGTCAGGGTTGCGGCGGCTCCCGTGCCGTCCGTATGTCCGGCCACGCCCGCCTGACCGACCATGGTTTCCACGTTACCCGTGGCGATTTCCACGCGCCGAATGGTGGAATTGATCGTGTCCGTCACGTACAGAAACGAACCGTCATTGGTGAGA
>CAZGYS010000389.1:2833-6516 GCA_964530305.1 uncultured Leptospiraceae bacterium | reverse complement strand
ACTCGGCCCCGCAATTCAGCCGTCTATTACTACGTGCGCATCAATTGAGGCGCGGCCATGCTACGCGGGTAGCTTAAGTTAAAAACCAGGGTTAACCCTGGGGCATCAAATTTTGGAAATGATTCCAGGCCGGGGCGGCGGGAAAATTATTTGACGGCCTCTCCATAGTCGTGCGATTCACGGAGCCATGCTGAAACGAATATTCGCGCGTGGTTCCAGTCGCTTGCTTGCCGGGTTGGCCCGCCCATTGTACCTGCTGGTGCTGACCGTCGGAGGCGGGGCGATTCTCATCGCGCAGACGGTGCCGAACACGTTCCAGTCCGGCAATGTCGTAAGCTCTTCTCAGCTCAATGAAAACTTTACGGCCTTGCAAACCGCCCTAACTCAAATGGAGGCTTCCCTGGTGCCCGTGGGGTCGGTGCGCGCGGCCTTGCTCAATGAATCGGCTTTCGCTTCGGCGGGGGGGGATCCTTCCACTTTCAACGCGTCCACCAGCAAGTGGGCCCTCGCGGATGGGCGCAATGTCGCCGGATCGCGTTTCGCTACCTTGAGCGGCGGTACTACGGTTCCGGATCTGCGCGGATTGTTTCTGCGCGGACTCAATGTCGGTCGCGCGGATGGTCTCCAGGATACGGCCGGCGGTGGGCGCGTGGCCGGGGACTATCAGGGCGATGCTTTCGCCAGTCACAATCACACCAATGGCGCCTATGCATTTCTCTCACGAACCAATCCCGGCTTCGGGACCACGGGCGCGCTGACGGACGGCACCGGGGTGGGAGAACCGGACATACAGAGTGTTGCCCCTCTACTGGCCGCGGGAAGCGGTAGCGAGACTCGTTCCCGCAACGCCGCGGTTTACTACTACGTACGCATCAATTGAGGGGCGGCATCTCACCGGCTCCGTCCTTTCTATAACTATTGCAACCCCGAGGGACGTTGATAAAACGTCCCCATGTCCCTTCCCGAATCCACCGATTCCGTCAAACTGATTACGGATAAACTGATCAAGGACCTGATCCAGCGGGCCGAGCAATCGCCCCGGAAAAGGATGAATTTCAATTTTCATCCCAGCCTGGAGGACAATCCCCATCGCTTCATGAACGTGATGCTGCGCGATACCTACATCACGCCCCATCGCCATCTCAAGCCGCCCAAGTCCGAGTCTTTCGTGATCCTGGACGGCGCGGTTGCCTTCATCATCTTCGAGGACGACGGTCGCATTCGCGAGACGCACACCCTGGGGCATTCGCCGGGCGCGTCGGCGCGAGGGATCGACATCGCCCCGGGGATCTATCATACGCTGGCCGTTTTGACGCCCCACGCGGTTTGCTTCGAAGTCAAGCCCGGACCCTACGAGGTTACGACGGACAAGGAATTCGCGCCCTGGGCCCCGGCCGAGGGCGACGCCGGTTGCGCCGACTATCTGCGCGAACTCATCAATCATCACAATCGCGTCAAACCCAATCTGGCGAAACCGGGGACGCGTATTCAGCCCAGGCCGCTGTGAGCGGGAGTCGCCAATCAAACAATAAAAGGAGAGCCACATGCAGGAACTTACTTTCATTCGCCGAGGGAAACTGGAATGGCGGGACGTGCCGGAGCCCGAGCTGAAAGGCGGCATGGACGCGCTGGTGCGGCCCACGGTGGCCGCGCGTTGCGACCTGGATTTTTTCACCATGATCGGTATGGTGCCTTTCTCGGGACCGTTTCCCATCGGTCATGAAATCGTGGGGGAGATCACGGCCCTGGGCGATTCCGTGCGTGGATTCAAAGTCGGCCAGAAAGTCGCGCTGCCGTGCAATATTTCCTGCGGCACCTGCGGGCGATGCAGTGTCCCCGTTACCGCCTTCTGCGAAACCCGGGAGTAGGGCGGCTATGGTTTTCATCCGGACGTGGGCGGCGTCTGGGGCGGCGGTATTTCGGATCTCGTCCGCGTGCCCTACGCGGAGGCGATGCTCGTGCCCATACCCGACTCCGTGGACCCAGCGAGCGTGGCGGCCCTGGGGGACAACATCTCCGACGCGTATCGCACGGTGGGGCCCTACCTGGAGGCGAACCGGGACCAGAGCGTACTCATCGTGGGCGGCGTGGCCATCGGGCTGTACGCGGGAGCCATCGCCCGGGCCATGGGCGCGAAGCGGGTCGATTATCTAGATACCAATCCGCAACTATTAGAAATGGCGCGGACCGCGGGCGTGAATACGATCGATGCTTCCCTGGAGAATCTTTTGCCGGACAAATACAATATCGTCGTGGATGCCAGCGCCCGGGCCGAAGGGCTGACTTTCGCCCTGCGTTCCCTGGAGCCGGGCGGGGTTTGTACGAGCGCCAGTATTCATTTCGCCGAGGTGCCCATTCCGTTCTGGGATATGTATGAGACCGACGCTACGCTCAAGGTGGGACGTACTCACGCGCGACCGGTCATGGAGAAGGCCCTGGCGCTGGTGGAGTCGGGCGATTTCAAACCCGAACTGTTTACGAATAAGGTCATCGCCTGGGAAGACGCGGCGAAGGGCTACCGTGAGCGAGCCGTGAAGCTGATCGTAGCCAGGGATTGATTGTTCATGGGCGCGATGGGACTGGGACTGGCGGCGCTGGGCCGACCGGGTTACATCAACCTGGGGCACGGCGACGATCTCGAAAACGACTACGACATTGAGCGCATGCGCGCGCGAACCCATGCCGTGCTCGACGCCGCGCTGGCCGCGGGCGTGCGCTACTTCGACACGGCGCGTTCCTATGGCCGAGCGGAGGAATTCCTGGCGAACTGGCTGGGCGCGCGTGGAACCGAAAGCGATTTTCCGGAAGTGTTCATCGCCTCGAAGTGGGGTTATACCTACACCGCCGATTGGAAGGTGGAAGCCGAGAAGCACGAGGTCAAGGAGCACTCGCTGGAGAATCTGGATCGCCAATGGCGAAAGTCCCGGGACCTGCTGGGCAATGACTTGAACCTGTACCAGATTCATTCGGCCACGGTGGAGACGGGCGTTCTGGAAAACGCCGACGTGCTCAATCGCCTGGTGGAGTTGAAGCAACAGGGCGTGCAAATGGGCCTGTCCCTTTCCGGACCACATCAAGCTACCGCCCTCGGTCGCGCGCTGGAAGCGCGAGTGGACGGCCGACCAGTCTTCGAAGCCGTTCAGGCCACCTACAATATTCTGGAACGGGGGGCCGGTCCGGCATTGCGCGAAGCCCATGACGCCGGTTGGAAGGTCATTATCAAGGAAGGCCTGGCCAATGGTCGTTTGACGAATCGCAATAATCTGACCGAAGACCAGTCCATGGTAGCGGACCTGGCGGAACAGGCCGCGCGTTTGAACGTGAGTCCGGATACGCTGGCATTGGCTTTCATCCTGGCCGAACCCTGGGTGGACATCGTGCTTTCGGGAGCCGCGACCTCGGAACACCTGGCGTCCAATCTTCGAGCGCGGGAACTGAAAATGGAGCAGGAAACCCGGGACGCGCTGAATCGCCTGGAACAATCGCCCCTGGAATACTGGATTCAGCGTTCGGGCCTGGCCTGGCAGTGAACTCCCCGGTTCACCGCAATATTGGTTGATGAGAATCTGGTAAATTTGTGGTTTTAACGGTTTTTTGCATTGAAATTTAGATAATATTCAAAATAATGCGTCTTAAGTATTAGTAGAGCAAGGGCGGTCGCGCGCGACCCACTGGAATGAGTA
>CAZGYS010000389.1:0-2798 GCA_964530305.1 uncultured Leptospiraceae bacterium | reverse complement strand
AATATGTTCATTCCCGAGCGGACCGAGTTGGATCGCATCGAGGAATTGTTGGGCCGGGTAGCCGGTGCGCCTCGCTTCTCGGGCTCGGCGGGCATGCTCTACAATATTGCCAGTGAACTCATCTCCAACGGCGTCCGCGCCAATCTGAAACGGGTCTTCTTCAAGGGCCATGGTTATGACCCCGCGGACCCGGAAGCGTATCGCATGGGCTTGCGTCAGTTCCTGGGGAACTACAAAACCATTTACCGGGACAATTTCTATCGCCGCGCGCTGCGTGAAGACAATCTCGACATCAATGTCGAAGCTGACTTGAATCCGGACCGTCTGTTGCTGTGCATTCGAAATCGCACGCCGCTTCTGCTGCACGAGGAACGACGCATTCGCAATAAGCTGGCTCGAGCCATGGGCGCGGACTACAGCTTTTCGGCCACCGGTTCGGTCTTCGAAGAAGAGACCGAGGGGCGGGACCTGGGTTTCGGCATCATCGTCGAGTCCATTCGTCGATTGGGTTTCGACCCGGCGCTCTTTCGCATCTATTCAAGCGAAGGCGAGACGAAAGCCCGCCTGGAATTTCCCCTGCGCGTTTCCTATACGCCCATCCGCCGACGCGAAGCTGCTACGGCTTGAGTTGGGTTTTAAGGATCGGTTTTGGGTGGTTAGGCGAAACTTTTCGCGCTCCCATGAACAGAGTAAAAAAAGGAATTCTGCATAGAACTACCCTTCTTCTATCAAGCGGATGGCTTCTCGTAAGCATTCTATATGGTTCAGGGAAATATATTGAACCGGATCAATTTAGATATTTGTCTTACGGCTTCTTACTGATATGGCCATTAGTTCAATTTTTCATCATAATAATTCTGAATTATGTATCCTTCACCCGGCAATGGCCAAGAGAAAAGTGGGGCCAATACTCGATAATCTATTACGGAATTCCCGGAGGCTTCGCCTTTTCTTATATGATCGCAGCTTCCGGCAAGTACGCCTTTGTCTGCATTGGTGTCTTGATTGCCGGCCAGCTAGTATGGAACGGAATTCGAAGTAGACACCATACATTACTCCTCACAGTGCCCGTGTTAGCCGGAGTAGTATTCTTTCAACTGCTATTTCATGGAGCGAACCTGAGCACGCTAGCCACTACGATATCACTAGCAGCCGTTCTGATTTTTGCGAATACAATGCTGGGAATTACTTCCGGCTTCAGCCATGCTCAATTGCTGAAAATACAGAATTATGTACGTGAAATAAGACAAGATAAGCGTACCATCAAGAGCGAAAAAGACAAGAGTGAACGCTTGCTCCTCAATATACTCCCCCAATCAGTTGCTGATGAACTCAAAACACATGGCAAGACAACGCCTGTGCACTATGAATCCGCCACCGTAATGTTCACTGACTTCAAAGGATTTACTAAAATCGCCGAGACCTTGACACCGATTGCCCTGGTTGAAGAACTCGATGGCTGTTTTTCCTACTTCGATTCAATCATCACAAAATACAATTTAGAAAAGCTGAAAACCATCGGCGACTCCTACATGTGCGTGGGCGGCGTACCGAATCAAAACCAGACTCATGCAATAGATATGGTACTTGCCGCCCTGGAAATTCAAACCTTCATGAATCAGGCCAAAGATCTCAAGTCCGCGAAAAACCTGGAATACTGGGAGCTTCGTCTAGGCATCCACTCTGGTCCATTGGTCGCCGGCGTAATTGGTCAGAAAAAATTCGCATTTGATGTTTGGTCTGATACAGTGAACACCGCGAGTCGTTGTGAATCATCAGGTCTTCCAGGTGCGGTAAATATATCAGAAGCTACGTACAATCTGGTCGCTGATTTCTTCGAATGTGAATATCGAGGCGCCATTGAGGCTAAAAATAAGGGCCCCATTAAAATGTATTTTGTGAGCAAAATAAGACGACACTTGAGTGCCGACTCACAAGGCCGCATTCCTGGAGAGCATTTCAACAAGATGTACAACGACCGCGCGAAAGCCTCCGAATAACAGCGCAAATCACGTCACATCAACGCATCCGCTATCCGTTCTTTCGCTCAGCCCTTCATCCAATCCACGACTACGCGCGCGATTTCTTCTCCCTTGTCTTCCTGCAGGAAGTGGCCGGCTTCCTTAATGATGACGTGGGGTTGTTTCTTCGTGCCGGGGACGGCGCGGCGAAACAAGACCTGGCCGCCCTTCGTAATGGGATCCGAATCGCTGAAGGTCGTGAGAAAGGGCTTCTCCCATTTCTTCAAGACTTCCCAGGCGGCGCGGTTGGCGTCGGAGGCGGGATTGTCGGGCGTGATGGGCACGAGCGCCGGAAACTTGCGCGCCCCCGCCTTATATTTTTCCTCGGGGTAGGGCGCCTCATAAGCCGCTACGATCTCCTTCGTCATGTCGCTCACGCAGCCGTTTTTGATGATGCGACCCACGGGCAGGCGTTTCGCGTTCTGGGAAAAGTGCAACCAGTCCTGGAAGTCCTTGCCCGGTGCTTGATCTCCCGTGGGCAGAAAGGTGTTGCCCGCGGCGATGCGCGCGAAGCGTTCTTCGTTCTCGGCCGCCATGCGCAAACCCAGCAGGCCGCCCCAGTCCTGACAGAACATGGTGATGTTTTTCAGATCCAATCCGCGCAACCAGGCCGTGACCCAGTCCATGTGCGATTGGTAAGTATAGTCGTCCACGTTCGCGGGCTTGTCCGATTTGCCGAAGCCGATGAGGTCGGGGGCCACAACGCGATAGCCCGCGTCCTTGAAGACCGGAATCATCTTGCGATACAAATACGACCAGGAAGGTTCTCCGTGCATG
>CAZGYS010000388.1:0-6519 GCA_964530305.1 uncultured Leptospiraceae bacterium | reverse complement strand
CGGGCGCGTCGAGATCTTCGCCGTGATTCGCGTCGAAGCACGCGCGCGAGAAAATCGCGTCGTTCCGTAGCCAACTTTCCCACGACTCTTACGCCGACACCCAAGAAAGGCTATCGTTATCGCGCGCCCGACTTTTATCGGGGGATTTACCTGACCTACGGCACCGCTCTTCGCGCAAAGCGCTACAAGCCCCTGTTGCGCCGCGCGAAGGCTCACGGCATCAATACCCTGGTGGTCGACGTGCAGCCCAAACTGCCGCCGGTCCACTTTACGCGTTACGCGCGCGAAAACGGATTCTATCTCGTATCCCGGGTCGTGGTTTTCCACCTGGGTCTCAAGAAGTATCCGCCTCCCGCGCGACACATCAGCAAGGTCCTGAACCAGGCGGAAGCTTCGGCCCGCAACGGCTACATGGAAGTCCAACTGGACTATATTCGCTTCGCTGATCGTTACGGTAAGAATCGCCCGCGCCTGCGACTTTCCCTGCGCCAGCGCTATCGTTTGATCGAGGGCGTGCTCAAGATGGCCACGGATCGCCTGCGGCCCCTGGGCGTACGCGTGGGCGCCGATATTTTCGGACGCATCGCCTTTAACCGCAACGACATCATCGGGCAGAAGGTTGAGTTGTTCGCGGCTCACATGGACACGTTGTATCCCATGCTGTATCCTTCGCATTTCTACGGCGACCCGGGCATGATTCGCAATCCCTATCGCCCCATCTACCGCGGGAAAAAGAACTGTATCAGACGCTCCAAGGGCCAGGCGCGCATCATCGCCTACATCCAGGGCTTTAAGATGAAGGTCCGCCAGACCGGCATGAGCTATACCCGCTATATCCAGCGGCAGATTCAGGCTTCCGAGGATTCGGGCGGCGCCGGCTACATCGTCTGGAACGCCCGTAACAAGTACGGCCCCTTCTTCCGCGCCGTTCGTCTGAATAAGCAATTGAAGGAGAAGCGTCGTCGCCGAGGGCGAATTAAACAAGTGACGAACCGCCCCTGACATGAGTCGGGGACTGGTAGTCACACCGGCGTGAAACTACCCATGGGCGGCCCCGGGCCGCCAAGGTTTTTTACTTGTCGGTTTTAACAGTTCCGGCCTATGTTCAAAACGCGATTGTATGGAAAGTCCCGACGTTCGCTATAATTTCTTTTCCGTGGGTTTGCTGCCGGAGCGTAACTTTCGCTTCATTCTAGCCCGATCCACGGCCATTGCCCGAACCCTGGGCGACGTGCATGGTGCCAACCAGCGTGTCCAGGCCCTGCTCGGGGAGGCCATTCTCGGGTCTTTTTTCCTGGTAGGTCACAGCTACAAACAGGAAGGTCTGACGGTTAGTATCCAGGCCGAATGCGAAGGTCCGGTGAAGCGCCTGATTGCCTTTGCCTCCTCCGCCGGCGGCGTTCGGGCTTATCCCGGAGTGGCGGACGCGGAGTGGGAAGGCGATTTGTACGCCGGCAAGGGCGCCGGCCTTTTCACCGTCAATCGTTGTCGGGAGCAAAAAGAGAAAGTCTATTCATCCACGGTGGCCATGCGCGAAGGCTCCCTGGCCCGAAACATCCAGGATTTCATGAGCCGCTCGGATCAAGTGCAGGGCTTTTGCCGCATTCAATCGGATCTGGAAGGGGAAGGTCCCCGCGTTTCCGGTTATTTGTTCCAGGCCTTGCCCGACGCCGGGGCGGATGATATCGACGCGGTCCTGGACCTGCTCAATGAGCGTCCGCCCGCGGACGTCATCGGGGATCTCGTGGACGAATCCGGCGGGCGCATGAGTCCCATGCCGGCTCGGGGCCGTGAATCCGTACGCGTACTGCGCACCGGTATCTTCTATCAAGAATGCGATTGCAGTCGCGATAAAATTGAGAACATGCTGTTTCTGCTGGGACGAGAGGAAGTGGACGACGTCCTGGCGAAAGAAGGCAAAGTGGAAGTGTTTTGCGAATTTTGTCGGAAGCGATATAACTTTACCGAACAGGACGTGGCGCAATTGTTTCGCGCGCGGTGAGAGGTTTCCCAGGTGGAATACATTCCCATAAATTCCATAGAAGACATCGACGTGAATCAAATTACGATTCGCGACATCAACAAGCGCTACATTGATCGTAACGGCTTGCGCTATGCCACGCGTTTTAACTTGAAGACGCGCAAGATCGAAGTCGTACGCATCGTCAAGGGCATGCAGGAAGCCGACATGGTTCGGCGAACCATCCAGCAACAAAAAGCCGCCCCCGCTCGCCCGCAACAACCCCGCGTCAGTACTCCCGAGGACGACGAGCTGGATCTGGGGGACGACGACCAGGATCTCGGCGGCGGAGGCATCAACTACAGCGGCACGAATATCGACGGAAACGCCTTCTTCGATGAAAAGCAATTCATGGAGGAAACCGCCGGTGATTTCGAGAAGTTCAAGGAACGCTTCAACGGCATCATGAACTCCATCAAGAATTCGCGCTACTTCGAAGCCAACCACAGCGAGTTGCTGTCGGGGATTTTGCGGGACATCGACATCGAGTGCATTCAACGTTGCGACAACGCCGGAAATTACTACAAGGAACTGATGACCTATCCCCGGCCGGTGACGTATTATGTTTCGCGTCTTTCGCCCGAGCAGAAAGCCACGGTGGACGCCCTGGAACCGTAGGAGGAAAAGTTGGAACGGGTGCGTCGCATCGAGATCTACGGCAGTTTTCGGGAGGCCCTGGACGTCATCAGCGGCGTGGCGGATCGGATGAACGCAATGCTGGCCGACGTGCCCGAGGACAAGATGCGCACATTGCCGGCCGGTCAACAACAGGCCATGAACGACGCGCGCATGGCCGCCACCTTTCTATTCGAAAACGCCCAGGAGCGCCTCGGCCGCATGGACGTTTGGCGCCATAAGTATTCGCTCTAACTTTCCCCCGACGATCACGGCGCCAGGGTGAAGCCGGTCATGCTTGCCTGGAAACCGCGCGCCGTCCAGAAGCGCAGGCCCTCTTCATTGGAGACGGGCGTCGCCAGTTCCATCATGGTCAGGTTCGCGGCTTTCGCCAGGGAGCGAATTTCCCGGAACAGGGCCGTCATGCCGCCCTTGCCCCGAGCGCCGGGGCTGGTATAACCGGCGTCCAGGAAGAGAATCCGGCGTTCCGCGCGCAGGGGTCTGTCTTCGAATCGCCCCAGTAAAAAACCAACCAGCTCTCCTTCGTCGACGAATACCCGCGCGGCGATTTTCTCCGGAGGAGCGTCCAGATAGATGCGAGTCAGAATGGCCGGCGCGTCTTCCGCGAAGAGACTTCCCCGGGGATCCAGCTCGCGGAAAAATTCGCCCAGTAATGCGCGCAGACGCGGCGCGTCGCCCGGCTCAAGCCCGCGAATCATTACCCTGGCCGCCGGAGGAAGCGGAGACGTCGCCCGCGTTCTCGATGGAATCTTGGACGCGATTCGAAAGTTCGGGACCCAGACAACCGTCCTGGTATTGAAGAAAGAAGGTATCCTCGGCCATGCCCGTCTCCGCGGTATGAATGGTCCCGCGAATAATATTGACGTCGTGCCGGTACAGCGCGCTTGAAATCTGATAGAGCAGTCCGCTTCGATCCAGGGTTTCGATGTAGAACTGCGTTACGTTTTCCCCCGGCAAATCCTGGAAAACGATTTCCGGAGCGGCCTCGAAGAAACTCAAGGGCGGCGGCGGTTCGGCGCCCTGGTCCCGGAGAAAGCCGATGGGATCTGCTTCTTCGCGCAACAGCGATTCCATGAGCATGCCCAGGCGCGCGGAAGTCGTGGCCGCGTCCGGAGGGGGCGCCCCCATGTCCGCGTTTTCGAGTAGAAATTCGTCGACGGAGTAGAGCTCTTCGCCTTCGCGCAGGGTATTGAGGTTACCCGAGACGATGCTTAAATTCAAGGCATAGATGGCGGTGGTGAGGCGATTGAAAGTACCGGCGCGGACAAGGGGAGTTTTTACGAATACGAGAAAGCGGTCATCATCGCGGCGGGACCAGGAGAAGTTAATCATTTTGTTCCGCTTCGCGCGCCGACTGAATGATGTCTATGCACCATTGCGTGAGCAGCATGGGCTCCAGGGATTGAGCCGGAATTTTCTCCTGACTCTTGCCCACATGCATGTCCATGTCCAATTCCAGGGCCAGGCGGTCGGCGTATTCATTGAGATTCTTGCCCAGGAGTTTCTCAAGTTCACGCCAGGCCAGAACCACGCTGCCGTTCTTGAGAAAGCCGATGATCTTCGTGCCCTGAAAGCGCAGCTCGATTTCAGTTCCGCTCTCCTTAATGTACCAATCGCCCTGAGCATCCAGGGTCTGGGACATCTTCAGGATGTTTTGAGAGGCCGCTTTCTTCTCGGGCTTGCCGCGGTTCTCCTTGTCGATGCGCTCCGCGAAATGCTTCAATACGGATAACTTGATCTTACGATATCCGCTGCGGGCGCGGGCCGTTTCCCACCAGGGTTTTACTTCCCGGCCCTCAAGCATTTCCTTTAGACAGGCGAGCGCCTCTTTCCAGATCTTATCCTGCTTGTTGCGCTGGTCGTTGTCGGACCAGCCGTCGTGGGTGATCAGAATGGAAATGCCCTGACCGGTGTGATTGCGGGATACGCCCAGGTCCTCGATTTCGAAGGTAATGACGGTTTCACGGACGGATTCGTCCCAGTCCAGCGGGCGCCAGTTATAGCGCACCATGAGATTCTTCTCGGACTGCAAAAGACGCATCTCCACGTCCTTTCCGTCTTCCATGGAAACAATATGGCGCGACATGATCACGCGGGGCGCCCACCATTTCCTCAATTCCGTCTGGGACGTAATCGAGCGATAGGCGCCGGCGGGCGTGCTTTCCACGGTGGTGGAATGGCTGATGGGTTTGATTTCCTCAGCGTTCCGTCTCATGGGTATTCTTCGCGGATCGGACGCCTCGATGGGGTAATCTCGATCCTTCACGACTTTTTAATTTGGGGTAAGGATTTTCAAGGAATACTCAGAAAAAATTTGCCCCGCGCGGCACCTGGCGATTTTCCTGGTTTAAAGGAGCGCTGTATGTTTACCGGAATCGTTGAAGCCATGGGCAAAGTAGTAAAAACGAGCGACTCGGGCGGCAATCGGGTCTTTATCATCGAGTCATCCCTGACTCCCGAACTCAAGATCGACCAGAGCATTTCTCATAATGGGGCCTGTCTGACCGTGGAGAGCCTGGATCCCGAGCAGGGCCATTACCAGGTGACCGCCATTGCCGAAACCCTCGGAAAGACCATGCTTGGAACCGTGGGACAGGGCGATTTGCTCAATCTGGAGCGCTCCATGACGGCTTCGACCAGGGTGGACGGCCATTTCGTACAGGGCCACGTGGATATCGTGGGAACCGTCCGCTCCATCGAGGACAAGGACGGCAGCAAGGTGTATACAATCGCCTATCCGGATCAATATGAAACCCTGATCGTGCCCCGGGGCAGCATTTGCGTGAACGGAATCAGTCTGACGGTGGCCGAGAACGACGCCGAGGCCCACACCCTGGCCGTGGCCATCATTCCCTATACGGCGGAATTCACCAATATCAAGAACTGGAAGGTGGGCGATTCCGTTAATCTGGAGTTCGACATCCTGGGCAAATACGTCGAGAAGATCATGGCCGTGCGGGGCGCGGCGGGTTAAGCGCCGTGTTGAATTGTTCTGGAATGTCCTAAATGTAGAATTCGCCTCTATGAAAGGGTCGTTCAGGGCGTCCGCGTGGACATCTGCCCCAATTGTCGGGGTGGATGGCTCGATTCGGGTGAAATGGCCCGGCTTACAGCGGCGGCGGACGATCTCCCACTTCTGGATAAGCCCCGCGTAGAGTCGCGTACCGAATATTCCTGTCCGCGCTGCAAGGGACGTCTACTGGAGCTCAAATTTCACCCCGAAGCGAACATCGTTCTGGATCGGTGTGAGAAGTGCGAGGGGATCTGGTTCGATCGCAAGGAATTCGCCCGCGTCAAGTTGCTTCGGCGGGCACTGGGCCGCCGATGGTCGACCTTGCTCGGTACCGAGAAACCCGCGCGAGAATATCACCAGAAATGGGCCTACAAACTGCTGTGTATCTGGGCCCCCGTCATCCTCCTCTCCATCGCCGGATTATGCTTAGCCACCGTCCTCGCGGGCCGGCAGATTTTCTGGGCTTCCATGATGGTTTTGCTCGCCGGCGGATTGGGCCTGCTCTCGGTTCCCATGATGTTCATCGCCTTCGAAAAGTTTCGCATCACGGATCGTACGCTGGAAATGCGCGGCTTATTCTATCGGAAAACCCTGAAGTTCGAGAACGTGAGTGCCTGGGATATCCATCATACCACCGTGCAAACGCAAGACCATACCCATCGCGATGAACAGGCCGTAATATACGCAAAACGGGATCGCATGACCGTGCCCGTAGCCGTGCTGGTGGATGCGCCGGAATTTCAGAGGCGACTGCGTTCAGCCATGCCCGTCAAGCCGCGGGTTCGGCGCGGTGGTTCATTCCTGGCCTGGGCCGTTTTTTCGTACAATCCGCACTCAATCGCGACTACAC
>CAZGYS010000387.1:0-6523 GCA_964530305.1 uncultured Leptospiraceae bacterium | reverse complement strand
TCCGCGCGGGCCGAGGAACTGGGAACGGAATTCCTGGAAGCCGGAGTGAAGGATATTATCCTGCCCGGCGAAATCAAGGATATCCTGAACGTAGTGCTCGTCGCCGAGAAGAAAGCGCAGGCGAACATCATCACGCGTCGTGAGGAAACCGCTTCCACGCGAAGCTTGCTGAACACGGCACGCCTGATGGACGACAACCCGACGCTGTATCGTCTGAAGGAACTGGAGTTCCTGGAAAGAGTTTCCGAACGCATCGGAAATATTTCCCTGACGGGCGGCGGAGGTCTGCTGGAACATCTCAGCGGAGTTCTGGCGCGCCAAAAGTAAAGTCAACCCGCCGGGTCCGATCCCGGCGGGTTTTTTTCCGCCGTCATATTCTCATGAACGGCCTGCAACAGTTTTTGTCTGGAAATCGGCTTCGTTAGATGAACGTCGCAACCGGCCGCCAGGCTTTTCTCCACGTCTCCCTGGGTGGCATTGGCGCTCACGGCGAGAATGCGCAACGGGTCTCGCCCGGTTTCCTGTTCCCATTCGCGGATGCGACGCGTTGCGGTGAGTCCGTCCATGACCGGCATTTGAATATCCATGAGTATCAGGTCGAAGGAGTCTTGGCGGACCATTTCCACGGCCTGGGCGCCGTCGGATGCAACGCGGACTTCGCCCGGTATTTTGGCCAGGAAGGCCTGCATGAGAAACTGATTGTCGGGGTTGTCCTCGACGATTAAGATCCGCGGTCCCCTGGCGGGCGTGGTCTTCACCGGCCGTGCCGTCGTCTTCGCGGCCTCGGTCCCGGGCGCGGGAGCGGCGAACCTGGCGGTAAACTCAAAGACGGTCCCGCCTTCCGAGTGTTCCTTATAATTTACCTCTCCGTTCATCATCTCAACCAGGCGTTTGACGATTGCCAGTCCCAATCCCGAACCGCCGAATTCGCGGCGAATGGACGAATCCGCCTGCGCGAAGGGTTCGAAGAGATCAACTTTCAAATCCGCGGGCATGCCCGGCCCCGTGTCGGTTACCTGGAAGCGCAGTTCCAATTCCCCGGCGGATTCGACACTCAGGTTTACATATCCCTTCGCGGTAAACTTAACGGCGTTGCCGAGCAGGTTCACCAGGACCTGGTGCAGGCGATCCGGATCGCCTCTCAAATACTCCGGCACGTCGGGCGTCGTTTCCACGGTCAGGGAAACGCCCTTCTGATCCGCCCGTAAGCGCATCATTTCCGCCGCGCCTTCGATGACGTCTCGTGGAGCGAAGGTGACCGAGGCCAGCTCCAGTTTTCCCGATTCGATTCGGGAAATGTCCAGAATTTCATTGATTAAAGTTAAGAGCACTCGGCCGGAGCGTTGGAGCATGCCCACCAGGCGATGCTGTTCGTGATTGAGGGATTGCTCTTCCAGCAAGTCGGCGGTACCGATGACCGCGTTCAAGGGCGTGCGAATCTCATGACTGACCACGGACAGGAAGTCGGACTTGGCGTGACTGGATTGCTCGGCGATGTCCCGAGCCTGCTTGAGGGCGCGCGTTCGCTCCATGACCTTGTATTCCAGCTCGGTGGATATTTTCTCCGCCGCGGAAAACGCGCCCGCGAAACGACCAGCCAGCATCAAGGATTGAAAGAGCGCGAACAGCGCCAGCCCCAGTGGAGCCAGGGGCGGCGTATCGACCAGGCCGGCCGCGTGCATGAAGTCCACGACCACCGTCGTAAACAAGATCAACCAGCCGCTCAAAAACAGCAGTGCTCCCTGCCTTCGCCGTAGATACGCCCGCAGCAAGGCGTACAAGGCATAGGCGCCCAGGAAGATCGTGACGAATTGCTTGTAGAACAGTATACCGCCGTAAATATAAACGGGTGTAACCAGCGTGATAATCGTAATGGGCAAACCGATGATCCAGCAAACGTATTCCAGCCAGGGAGGCACGTCGCGAGGAAAAGCGCGTCGAAGAAAGGAGGCCCAGACGGGAGTGGCCAGATAGTAGCCCAGGTATTCCAGTTTGTAGGCTATTTCCCAGTTGAAGTTCGGAAAAACGTCCAGCCAGAATCGCTCTCCCATGAGCGCCGTGCGCACGGCGAACAATAAACAAAATATGGCAAAATAGAACGGCGAACGATCCGCGGGGCGATAGGCGAAGAGCACCAGGTGGTAGACGCCCATGAACATGAGCACGCCGCAGAGCAAGTGCTCCAGCAGCAGGGATTTGTCCCGCGAAGCGCGAACGGCGGAAGCCTCTCCGAGCTCGGGCGCGTTCCACATCCCGCCCCATCGATTTCGAAAGTTGGAGACCTGAAAGGTAAGGCGAATGTTCTCTACCCCGACGGGCAGGGGAATCACGTTCGCGCGATAGTTCGGACGCGACGTCTCTCGGGTTTCGCCCACGCGGCCTCGTTCTCCGGCGAGCTTGCCGTTAATGTAGAGGCGATACGCCGTTCCGATTTCGCGTAGCTTCAAGGTCGGCGTGCCCATGCCGGTCGGCATCAGGAGCGTCAGTTCGTAAGTTCCGAAGCCCGTCCCCGGCCGGTCCGACTTCAGTCCCGGGTGGCCGTTCCAAACTTTAGGAACGGCCAGATAACCGTCGCCTGGTTCGGGCAAGCGAGTGGACAGTCGTCCGGGGGTAAATCGCCATTCGCCCTTGAGGGAAATTACCCGGTCCTGGAGATTAAAGCGGCGGAGATCCAGAACGCCTTGAACGGCCATGGGCTCCGAGGGGGGCGTGCACGCGGGAAGCTGGAGAGCGGCCAGCGCCAGTACTATCGCGGTAGGAAATCTACTTCCAATCCCGATACGGGCGGCGCGCCAGGGTGGAATTAAAGGAACGAACATCCTCCGTAACTTCCTCTCCCAGCCAGGCCGGCGATTCGAATGTTTGCTCCTCGTCCCGTAGTTCAATTTCAGCCGTTACCAGGCCCTCATTGGCGCCGGCGAATTCATCAATTTCCCAGACCGCCGTTCCCAGGCGAACCGTATAGCGTGTCTTTTCAAGGAGCGGTTTTTCGCATAAATTAAGCAACATATATTGCGCGTCTTCCGCGGGAATTTCGTACTCGAATTCCGCCCGGACGGCGCCCAGATTGGGTCCCTTGACGGTCAAAAAAGAGGCGGCGGAGCCGTGACGAACGCGGACCACTCGTTCGGGAGCACTGTTCAGGTAACCCTGCGTCAGGAGAACGCCGGAGCCGCCGGTTTTCCAGTCCGAGTTTCGAACCAGAAACTTCCGTTCAATTTCCTTGCCCATGAACGTTGTTACCGAAAAAAGCCCGGGCGCTCATGCGCCCGGTGAAGGTCTGGTGGTCGGAAATAGTATACGTGCTCGAAAATTATCGCCGGTCTTCGTATTTAGAATATTGGTCATGCCCTTGTATTCCAGAAGGAGTTTCGTCTTCTTATCATAGGCAACAAAGAGATCGCTGACGAAGACGCGCAGAACGGCATTGTTCATGCGCAGCCGAAACAGATGCGCGGGTCGGCCGCGAACGGTCTTATTGCCCACTTTCCTGATTTGAAACTTGAAGTAGTCCTTTCGGGCCGGGACCACGAAGTTGGCGTAGGTGACGCGACCGGCCACCAGCTTATTCCAATTGTCACGAATGAAATAATCAAAGCCGCCGTCCACGACGACCGATCCCGGAATGCGAACCGTTTTGCTTGCGGGCGATTTGCCTTCGCCGGCATACAGACGGAAGTTGCGGGCTCTCTTGCGGGAACCCATTTTGAAACTAACGCGATAATCCACGAATCGAAAGTCCGGCGCGGTGCGGCTACCCGTGAATCGGATGCGTTTGTAGGCCCAAACCTTGCCGCCCGGAGCCTTGTAGTAAACGTCGGAATATACGTGCTTACCGGAGCGATAGTGCTCGCGATGATGCTCCTGATAGAGGTATCTACCGGACTTCAAGTCGTACGCCTTTCCGCGAAACTCGACTACCTTCGTTTTAGCCTTCTTGGCCGGCGCGGCGGTGAACGCGGCCAATACCAGGGCGGTGATCATGAATAAGTTGCTTCGTTTCATTATTCTTCCTCTCAATTCGGCGAATCAGGATGCTCGCGCGGTTTCGCGCCCGCGACGATACCCGCCGCCGCCGAAAACCACGGATACACCGGGTTCCACGTTGCGAATTCTCTCTTTCAGACGATTTAATTCGTCCATTCCCCTGGGATTTATCACGGAAATGGTGACTTTTCGGTAGGGGTGCGCCTGGAGTTCACGCGTGAGTTCGTTTTCCGGCAATCGCCCGCAGAAACGCGCGGCCACGCCGTATTCCAGCAGAATACCGTAATGCATCAGGGCGCCCAGTTCGTGTTCGTCGTCCGGGTGCACGGCCACCAGCCAGTTGGGGCGCGCATCGCGCTGGAGATGAGCAACGCTTTCCATAAAGAAGCCCTGAAACCAGCGACTGAAAGCATGTTCATCGGAAACCTTTAGTACGCCGCGCTGCCAGGCGCGACCCACCAGCACGACCAGGGGGTGCAGGTGATTCTTGACCCAGGTCTTAATGGAGCCGGTTTTCATGCCGCGCATGTAAGTGGCCAGTTGCTGGAAAGCACCGCTGGAGATGGCGGTAATTAGATTCCATTCCTCGCGGGTAAACTCGCCGTCCGCGGGCGGCTCCAGCAGGGCGCCTCGGCCGCGTTTGATGACCGCGTTCAGGGGGCTTCCTTTCTCCAGCTCGCGACTGATGTTCGTGAGCACGAAGAGATCTTCGTTTGTATAGTAATGATATCCATTGGAACCCGTTTCCGGTTCCAGAATACGGAATCGCTCTTGCCATTTGCGAATTCTTGCCGGCGAAAGACCGGTGATTTCCGCGAGATCCTTAATGAGGTATTTCATTTAACCGCCTCCATTTCAATGCTTTTCGAATTCTCTCTTCGTTCGGTTTTATTTTTCTTTCGGGCCAACAGGCTCCGAATTCTTTCATGTATATCAGTGCTCCAGGGCATGAAAAAGAAGATCAAGGTTCCCAGCAGAAAGAAGGTGCCTACGCCCGGTCCGAATAAATACGCCAGGTTGCGATCCACACCCGGGGGTTGAACCGTTTGGTCTTCCTGAAAGCCAATCCAACCCAGCGCGAAGCCGGCCAGGGCCAGACCCAGGGCACGGCCAATCTTCGAACTCATGCGCCAGAAACCGAAATAAAGTCCTTCGCGGGAATCATCGTCGCCGCGGCGCAGGCGATCCCAGTCCACGATATCCGCCACCAGGGCGTCGTAGAGAACGACCGAACCCACCAGGAAGCCGCCCAATACGGCGGCGAAGATCGGACCGGCCAGCCCGCCGGCCGGAAACAGGGGGTAGGCGATAATGGTCATCACGCCCAGACCGGCTACGCCGATAAGGGCCGGACCCTTTTTGCCGTAGCGCCGGGAAATTAGAACCCAGAACAAAATCGACAGGCTGATGATAAGTATGAAAACGCCCAGGATCTTGATGATGACGTCTTGTTCGCTTAGCTTCAAAGTGTATTGATAGTAATACAGCGCGAAGGACGAATTCAAGGTGCGGCCCACGGTCGCCGCGAAAAACGCGATAATCAGTACGACGAAAGCGCGATTAGAGAGCACCAGACGAATGCCCCTGGTGAAGTCCAGCATGCCGGCCGCGACGGACTTTCGCGGACCATTGTAAGGTTTATCCCGACCGGCCGTGGCCATGTAGGTAATTAAACCGGCCAGCAGCACCGTTCCCGCCGCGGCGAAACTCGCGTAAGACCGCGAAACGTAACCCGCGTCCGGACGATCCTTCGCCACGAAAGCCAGCACGAGGCCGGGCACGATGGTTCCCACGAGAAACCCGAAGTTGGCGAAGAGCAGGCGAAAACCGAAAAGTTCCGTGCGCTGATTGGGGTCGGAAGAAAGTTCGCCGCCCAGGGCCGTGTGGGGAACGGACAGAATCGTGAGGGCGGTGTTGACGAGCATGTAGGTCAACAGCAGGTAAAAGAATTTCGCCCAGTTGCCTTCCAGGGTCGGGGGGCTGAAGAGCAGGGGAAAGACGATGGCCAGAGCCAGGGCTCCGACGATTATATAGAACCGGCGCCGACCGGCATTGGCCCGGGAGCCGTCCGAAATCTGTCCCATGAGCGGATCGGTGACCGCGTCCCATATCACCGCCAGAGCTAGAGCCGTCCCCGCCAGCTCGGCGGGCAGTCCTACAACCGAGGTATAAAATTTCAACAGGTAGAGCTGAATCATCAACTCTACGGCCACTACACCGGCTTCCGCGGTTCCGTAGCCTGCTTTATGTCTCAGTGTTAGAGGGGCTGTCGCACGCATTTCTCTGTTTTTGTCCAAGCTTAATTTTTTTCCTTGGACAACTCCTGTAAAATATACGAACGCCGGATCGGTATGTCTAATGTTTTTCTGTAGCCTATGACAAAAAAATGAATGCGTTCAATAAATAGGCAATTTGCATACGGGGCAACGGGGCAACGGGGCAACGGGGCAACGGGGCAACGGGGCAACGGGGCAACGGGGCAACGGGGCAACGGGGCAACGGGGCAACGGGGCAACGGGGCAACGGGGCAACGGGG
>CAZGYS010000386.1:0-6524 GCA_964530305.1 uncultured Leptospiraceae bacterium | reverse complement strand
ATTCGGCATCTACGTGAAGGGCATCAACGAATATCCGGAAGTGCGCGAAGTGCGACCGGGACACCTGGTGCGTTGCGGTTTTACCAGTCCCGTGGACTCCAACTTCGGTCTGGAAGTGGGAGCGGCGGCCGTGCACCTGGCCATGAAAAACATTTTCGGCGTAACCGTATCGTCGTTGCGCGACGGTAAGGTGGAATACATGGACGTGAAGGACGCCATCGAGCAACGCTTCGTGGATCCCGCGGACGTGGCGCTCTACGAAGGCATGGGCATCAGCTTCGGCCGCGAAGCTCAGGCTCTGGAACCGACCTTCGAAAAAATCAGCGGCAAGCCCTACCGACCGTACTGATTCGGTAAAATTCCGCGAAGAACCCGTCGGCGGTGTCGCCTCAAAAAAGAGAGGCGCCGCCGACCGGGTTCCCATTTCGCGAGGATCTCAAGCCCGCGCGGTTCGCAGTCCCGGGAGGCGGTCCGTGTTGGCCCGTTTTTCCAGGGGCGTGAACCAGCTCCGAATGCCGTAGGCGATGACCGGCAGCGAAACCGACGGTTTTAGAATCGTAAACAATCCCGCCCTTAAATTCAGCACGCGACTCACTTCCGTGTTCACGTGGGCATTGCTGGAGGTTAGTTCCAGCATGTGGCCGATGTACCACATCAGAAAGCCGTGGCCGAAGGGGCGTTTGCCGGAAGCCTGAGGATAGTGCAAATCCAGGGTGGAAGTAAGAAACCAGGGAAGAAAAACCACCCGGGAAATGCGTTTGTGAGCCCGACGAGCGGCTCCTTTCAGGGAACCCTTGCGCGCCTGTTCGCCCAGGAGTTGGTGCAGTGCTTGAGCCTGCGCCGCCGCCACGGACATGCCCTGGCCGAAAATAGGATTCAGGGCACAGACCGCGTCTCCCAGCGGTACGAGACCCTCGGGGACGCGTCGGGCTTTTTCATAGTGAAGCCAGCGATTGGTTGGAATCTTATGGGTGACCGCCGCCGTCAGGGGTCTGGCGTTCTTGATGTAGTTATGGATATCCGGGCGCGGTAGTTCACGCGCGAAGCGCAGGAAGCCTTCGTCGTCCAGGGGCGCGTGATCCTTGAAGTAACCGTTCAGGCTTACGATCCACTTATCGCCTTCCACGCAGGAAATGAAACCGGCGCGCCAGTTCTCGGGCGAACGCGGATACTGGACCAGCAGCTTCCATTCCTTTCTAAAGTCCGGGCTGGGTTCATACATGCGACTGGTGTAGGCCAGGTTGACTCCCACGGCCTCTTCGGGCGGCGCGGTATAACCGTTCTTCTTCAAGATGGCCGGCGCGTTGGAACCGCGTCCGCGCGCGTCGATGATTAGATCCGCGTGAATGGTTTCGCCGCTATTCAGACGAACGGCCGTCGCGGTCGCGCCGTCTTCGCTGAACAACACGTCCTCGAAGATGATGCCGTCCCGCAGGCTTACGTTTTCCAGCGCCGTGACGCGCTTGCGAACGCTCCATTCCAGATAGGGGCGAGTAAACAAGAGCATGGAAACCTTGCTGGCGTTGCGAACTTTCCAAACGCCGAAATGATGCCAGGCGAAATCAGCCGTGAAGTCAATTTCATTGACGCCTGCTTGTTCAATGTCGTGAATGATACCGGGGAAGAATTTCTCCAGGATGTTGCGACCGGTTTCCAGCAGGGCGTGGATGTGCCGGCCCTGAGGAACCGACCTGCGTGGTTCGGGATTATTCTCCAGGGCCTCTTTTTCCAGGATGACGACTTCCCGGAAGGTATCGGAAGCTGCGCGGGCGGCCAGTAAGCCGGCCATGCTGCCGCCGATGACGACGGCTCTCTGAAATGGTTTTTCACGATTCATGGTAGGACCTCTCTTGATTTGGGTCTATGTCGGGGCCGGTACCTGATTATTTTTATATATGCTTGCATATAATTTCACGCCGGGAAAGGCAAGGAAAATTAAATTGTTAAATTTAGAAATAACACTAAAACCTTTGACGCCGGGAAACAGATATGTCGGATAATCGCCTGATTGAACTCTACGAATACAATCGCTGGGCCTGTGAACGCACGGCCGAGTCCCTGGAAACGCTTCCGGAGTCGGGCGAGCAAGAACAAGCGGAGCCGGCGGCCGGCGAAGGGCGGGGGCCTGTGGCGATTTTCGCGCACATGGCTTCGGCCGGTCTAATCTGGCTGATGCGATTGAATCGCCGGGGCGAAGTGGAGCTGCCGGTCTGGCCGGACTGGTCCCTGGAAGAAGCCCGGGAGAATAATACCTCCGGCTGCATTCAATTGCTGGATTTCGTGAAGGGCGTGTCTCCGGGCGATTTCAAAAAGACCGTGACGTATCGCAATTCGAAGGGCACGGAGTTTTCCAATACCATCGCCGAGATCCTGGATCACGTGAATTTGCACTATCATTATCATCGCGGGCAACTGGCCATGCTGGTCAAACGCGCCGGCGGAACGCCCGCGGTAACCGATTACATTTTCTACAAGCGCGAAGACGCTTGAAAGGCGCGCCCTCAACGCTCCAGCTTGTGAATGGATTCATGGAGCTCTTCGTCGTATTCCGGATCCACGGCATAGACCAGCTGGCGCGAATGATCCCGCGCTAGATTAAAATCGGCGGAGCGGGGATCCGCGCGCAGGGATTCGAGCAGGAAACCCTTGAAGTGAAGCTTGGGGTCGTCGTGGATCACCGGCTTCACGAAACCGATGCGGCGGACATACTGTCGACTCTGGTAGCGCCCCACTGATTCGATGCGGCAAACCTCGAAGTGACTGCCCGAATCCGCGTTGCGAACGCCCACGATGACGTAGTCGCCTTCGCGGAAGATGGGAATGTTCCCGCACAGGCTGATGGAAACGTGATCCAGGAATTCGCGCAAATAGCGATACGAATAAGTAAACAGCGAATTGTTCACCATCATGCGAACCGCTCGCACGGGCGCGAAGGCGGAGCGCCAGCTTACCTGACTGGTCAGCGACGCGTATTCCGAGGACAGGGCCAGGATGTTCGCGTCCTCGTGATGGGCCTTTTCCAATTCCATTAAGCGCGTTTGAACCTTCAGGTCGTCGTGGATGCTGCTCTCGGGTAAATCACGGTGGACTTCCGTGAGCTTTTCCAGGCTTCGCTTGAGCCAGTTGCGGGTGGGGTAGTTGTTGCCCTGAACGCCGCTGCGATTGGGGCGATGGTGATTTAGAATATTGTGCTTTACGCGCGGGTCGATGTTTACCACCGGCGCGACGATTAGATAAGAAAGGAAGGGGTGATTGCGAATGTACTTCATCTCCTCCTTGTTCAGGCCCGCGTGGGTCGGCAAATCCATTTTCGCGTAGCCGATGTCGCACAGCATGGCGCTCATCATCAGGGTCTGGGCCAGTTCCGTGGAGTGGGATTTCTTTTGAAAGTCCACGGTCTGCATGGAGCGTACGCGAAAGGCCATGGCCACCACCGTGCGTTTCACGGCCAGCTCCACGTTCACGTCCTGAGTACGCTCCTTCATCATGGCCAGGATGTTGAGGACGCCCGTCATTACGTCCGGCTGCTTTTCGAAATCCTCGAATACGCGGGCCACGCGAACGCCGGCCTTTTGTCCCTCTACGTAGGTTAACGAGCCGCTTTTGAGGCGATCAAAAATCGCGTCCGCCGCTTCGTTCAAGGCCGCCGTTTGCTGTTCCGTGATCAGCTTCGTATGGGTGAGGCCCTCGGGGGGCGCGGCCATGCGAGTCAGCCCGAGTTTGCGGGCGTCCTGAACATTGTAAAAGATGCCCTGGGGCACGAAATTTAGAAGTTTTTGAATCTCGTTTTCGGTAACGTTCTTTTGTTTGTAAATGAGGATCTGTCCCTCGCGATTATAGAAATCAACGGGGATTTCACGACGACGTCGAAACTCGGCGATGATGTCCTCATCCGAGAAATTAAATTGTTGAAAACTGTACATTCAGCCCCGCCATGAGGACCGACCCTTCCATCGCCCGGGGACGACATGCTCTTCTATGTTTTACATGGTATTGGAAGTTGGAGGCGAGAGTGGCAATCAAAAAAACAGGCACCGACGAAAGCCGGCGTTAACGAAAATCTAATTATCCTTCTGTTGATAGATTTTCACGGGCGTCGCGTTTTGACCGGCGCTGATGAACAGGAAATGATCCAGCGATTGAGTCACCGATACCGCTGAATAGATCTGCAGGTTGTTCGTCGTGTCTCCCAGGCCGTCGCCGCCGATTTGCTCGAATTCGGTTTCGTTCGTCGGATTGGTCACGCCCGCCCTGGTTCTCCATACCTGGATCCCATTGGGATTGTCGAAGCCCACGTACAGGTAGGGACCGTTGGCGACCAGCATGGAGAGTTTACTGTTGTTCGCGTTATTGAAGTTGGTTCGATCCGTCGTGCCGTTTTCGGCCACCAGGCTCCAATCGCCTGAATCACAGTGCCCGTCCCCGCCCGGCACGCATTTCCACAACTGGGGTACTTCATTGCCGGCGGGACATGAGCCGTTCGCCGGATCTCCGTCGTCGGTGCAGCCGCTGTTGCTGCAACCCATGTTCACCATGTTCGTCGTGCAGGCGTTACGAATCGTATACAGGTTGCCGTTAAATTCCGCGAAAGCCGGAAAAGGTCTCTGGGCGGGGATCAAATCCGTGATGTCCTCGAGTATTTTGGAGAAGTAATTTCGAAACTCCGCGTTCGTGGGCGTGATGTCCACCCAGTCCGGGCAGTTGTCGGCCGCGGCATTGCACCGGCCGGGATCATTGTTGCTGGAGCGGATCATTCCGCCGTCGTTGATGCACGCCGGCGTGGATGAGCTGGTATTGCCCTCGGGGCAATCGTAATCGCCGTTGGTGTCGTCGCGCACCGAGCCGCTGTTGGCCATGTACAGGCGATCATTAAAGACGTGGAGGGTGGCGCCCAGGCGATCGCCCTGCGCCGGCTTGGTGGCCGAATAACGCGCGAAGCCCGTCATGTAGCGCAATCGCATCCAGATGCCGTCCACATTGTTCTGGGAGTCCGCGGTGAGATTATGGAGTTTTACGACGTAGGGACGAAACAGTCGGTCTCCGGGTTGCACGACATACACGCGATTGTTGAATGTGATCAGGGACTCCACGCCCCGGTTGCCCGTGTTGTTCGCGACGTCTCCCAGATCCAGCGGCGCGCGCATATCCACGAAGGAAAAGTTCAGAATGTCGTCCGTATCGCTCGTGTAGTAAATGTAGTCGTTATTGCCGCCGGTTTTCACGCCCGTGAGAAATAGATATTCCGTTCCGTTCAGCGTGCCGGACGTGAACAGGCCGCGTCCATCCTCATTGTTGGGTCCGCAGCCGGAGGCGATGTCCGCGTTATTGGTCGTGCAGCCCGTGTGCCCGATACTAACGAAGGGCGGAACAGCCGTGCCGCCGTCCCGGGTCACCGCGGTATTGGCGTGGCTATTGCTGGAGTTGGCCGTGCTGGTGTCCTTCGTAAACTGAAACGAGTGCGTGAATGGATTGGATGCGTCGGCGTTGAAGCGCGTCACCGCGTTGCCCTTCTGGTTCGGGCCGATATAGATCTTGCCGTTGTAAAGCGTCAGATAACCGAAGCTGGTGCTGTCTCCGAAACTGTCCGAACTCAGGGGGCCGTCGCTCAGTTCGTCCGGGACGGTGCCGCAGCCGGCGAAAGCCAGGCGGTCATTGTTGAGCATCTGCACGTTTTCGCCGTCCGCCGAATCGCGAATTGAGCAACTGGTGGCCCACCCGCAGCCGGTATTGTCGAAGCCGTCTCCGTCCTGGTTGTTGGCGAAGAGTACCGTGTACTGTCCGCCCGTCTGTACGTTTTGATGAGTCAAACAGAAGCGCGTGCCCGAGGAGTCCGCCGCGACGCCGCCGCAATTGGAACCGTCGAGAGCGCGAACACTCTGGATGTCGCCGACGGCGGAAACGCCGGTCATCTTGTATCGCAACGCGCATTGGGCCGCCGACGAACATTCCGCCGAGCGATCCGTATCCACGCCGGTACGCACGGGTTTTGAATACGTAAGAATTACTTCCGTCGTCGAAGAACACTGCGCGAGAGCCGGCTTTAATTGCTCCTGCCCGATGAAGGTGGCGCTGTTGGGGCACGTCAGTGCGTTGGCCGGAGGCGATGAGTCGGTTATGGACGACTTGTTCGCGGCCAGGGTGTAGGTCTTGGCGGCCGTGGGCGTCGCGCTGAGCGTCAAATCGCAATAGTTATCCGCGCAGGTAACGCCGGTAATGGAAAAATCGCCCGTGGCCGTCGCGCCCGTGTAATTTGTGTTGTCCGAACACGAACCGGCGCCGGTTCCGTCCACGAATACATAGTTCGAAAGTTCCTGGGCCGTCGTCGTGCTTACGTTCTCTGAAAATATGACTCGTGCCGTGGTATTGTTCAGGGCGGTGACGATGTTCACCGAGGGACCGGTCAAATCCGCGGTGACGGCGAGATTGAATTCGCCCGTCTGCGATTCGGACGTGATGCGCACCACCGTCGTGCCCGATGCCGCGGGCGTCACCAGGCCCCGGTAGGTTCCGGCGTTGCCCACCGC
>CAZGYS010000385.1:0-6525 GCA_964530305.1 uncultured Leptospiraceae bacterium | reverse complement strand
ATCAGCGTGGGCCGCTCCTCGGGAATGCCGTCCTGGAAGCAGGCGCTCTCCAGGGAAGAAATCAATGACGTGGTAAATTATCTGATGGCCATCGCGCCGAGAGCCACGAAGAAGAAACGTAAATAAGTAGAAGTTTTCGCGGAAGCGGACTACCGCTTTCGCGTCGAACGCCGAATTAACCCACGCCCACGACCAGCGAGCAGGATTTGGAATTCCAATCAATTGGAATGACGAAGGCCGGATCTTTCAGCTGGCCCTGTAGCGCGTCGTCCCCGCCCGTGCTCACCGCCGGAATTGAAATTAGATAACCGGGACCAAAGTGTCGTCGCGCGTTGCCGGCGATGGTATTGGCGATTTCACCGACCATGTCCAGGCGATGGGATTCCGATGACGAGGTCTCGCCCAGAATTTTGACCACGATTTCATCCAGAACGTCGGGACCGCAGGCGAAGTACACGCACCCCTGCATGTCTCCGGAGATGTTGATGGCGCCGATGATGACGTGCTCGGCCGGCAATTGTTCGTTCTTGATGTAAGGCACGCCCGTCTTCGGTTCGATGCCGGTTGTTGATTGAAAGTAGTTCAGTACGGAATTAATAAAGATCTTGATTTCTTCTTCATTCATCATGCAACCTCGAACAAAACGGAACCCGGGCCTGGAAATCCGGCGGGAGCTACTTCATCAGCCTTTGCAACGCCTCGAATAGGCTATTGGCGTCGAAAGGCTTGGCGATGAACCCCCGGGCCCCCTTCTCCAATGCCTGCAATGCGGTATCCTCATCATTGAGCGCGGAGATGACCAGTACTTTCGTGCCCGAATCGATTTTCATAATCTCGTCAATACAGGTGAGACCATCCATTTCGGGCATCGTGATGTCCATGGTTACCAGGTCGGGTTTCGTGTCCCGAAAAATACGGAGCGCTTCCTCCCCATTGCCCGCTTCGCCGACGACCTCCAGATCCAGACTCTGGACGTACTTTTGAATGGCCCGGCGGATAATGCTTGAATCGTCGACAATCAGTAGCTTCATAAGGACCTCGAAGTTTAGTTTACAATTGTCGGATGCAACGAGAATGTACGCAAGCAAGTTACGACAAAAGGCGGGTAAATTGCCTGATAATCACGCAATCTGAATCCGAACTGAACTAACTTTCGATATAATTCGGCAATTCTTACATTTACAATGACGCGCAAAAAGAAAACCGAAAACTCCTGGTCCCGAGCTTTCACGATCATCTACGGCGTAATCGCCTGGCTGGGGATCAATACCGTGCTGGGAACCATGGTCGCCCTGCTCACGTCCTTCTATTCCCAGGAGCCGTTCGGCCGCGTCTTTCTCACGGCCCAATTGACGACCCACTCCACCTGTTTGCTGATCGAAATGGTCATCTATGTCTTCGGCAATCGCATATACAACGCGGTGGGCAGCGGGCGTCGGGACGGGGTGCCCCTGATTCCCTTCGTGCTGGTGAGTCTCACGGCCGTCGCCGCGGCGATTCTGGGCGTCTATATCGGCAGCTTGCTGCACGCCGAGTTGCTGGGCTTCGATCCTTTTTCCACCGAACGTTTCTTTAACATGATCTTCGGTTCCCTGCTGCTGGCGATTATCATGGCGGCCATGGATCGTTGGATTCGTACAATCAACAATCGCAAACTGGAAATCGACAATCTGGTGCGCGAAGCCCGGCTCATCGGCCTGCAAAATCGCATGCGCCCCCACTTTCTGTTCAATACATTGAACACCATTCACGCCTTGCTGCGTCAGAGCCCGGAGCGCGCGGATCAGGCGATCATGACCCTGGCCGAGAACTATCGCTTTTTACTGGGGCCGGCGGAGAAAAGCTTGGTACCCTTCGAGGACGAATGGAATTTTTGCCTGAACTACATTGAACTCGAGCGCATTCGTTTCGCCGATCGCCTGGATCTGGAAATCGACAAACAGGGCGATTTTTCGGACATTCGCATTCCTCCCTTGAGCATTCAGCCCCTGATCGAAAACGCCTTCCAGCACGGGATCAAAAACATCACCGGCATGGGTCGCATTCGCATCAAGCTGGAGCGCGAAGGCGATCAAGTCCTGGTGGACATCCGCGATAACGGCCCGGGCCCCCGTTCCCTGGAAACCATTTATGAAGGCACCGTCGGGAACATCCGCGAACGCATTCAGTACAACTTCAAAAACGCGAATCTTGAAATCACGCCCGAGCCGGAGATTGGTACGCGAGCCGTACTGACTTTTGCCGCCGCGGAAGCTTGAGAGCCCGGGGCGAAAGTCACGTAAAACAAACACATGGAAACCGAAAAGACCCTTACCGTCCTGGTCGTGGAAGATGAAGTCCCGGCGCGCGAATTGATCGTGGACTATGTGCTTTCGCGCAAGGACCTGCGATTGGGCGGAATCGCGCGAGACGCGGTGGAGGCCCTGGCCAAAATTCAAGAACTGGAACTGGATCTGATTTTTCTGGACATTCACCTGCCCGGTAAGTCCGGCCTGGAATTACTGGAGGAGTTGGAATCGCCGCCGCGCATTATCTTTACGACGGCCTACGACAGCCACGCCATTCGCGCCTTCGAAATCGGAGCGGTGGACTATCTGTTGAAACCCTTCACCATGGACCGTTTCAACCAGGCCGTGGAACGGGCTCTATCCCTGGAGGCCCGGGAACAGGCCGTGAACCCGGTCAACCTGGGACTTTCCTTTCGTAGCGGAGAAAATCACTATCTGATTCCCTACATGGACATCGTGTATCTGTCTTCCCACGGTAAACAAACCGTCATCCACACGACGGAGGAAGATTATCAGGCCTCCCGCCTGCTGGGTGAATTGGAGAGCAAATTGCCGGGGGACATGTTCCAGCGCATCCATAAGCAGCACGTGGTGAATCTAAAATACATCTCCCATATCCAGTATTTCATCGGCGGGCGCTACAATGCCTACCTCAAGGACGAGGACGAGACCACTCTGCCCGTAGGCAAACAATACGCCGAAAAACTGAAAAAAAGCATGAACCTTTGACCCGCCCGTTTCGTTCATTCCGCTGAAAGTATCGTTCATTCCCCCCGAAACGGTTTCATTCCCGACCGCTTGTGTTCAAAATAGGCCCGTGTTAGATTATCCTCATCAAGAGAGATACTGGAGAAAAGCATGAGAAATAAAAAGACAATTCGCATCGCGGTTTCCCTGACCCTGGCGGCCCTGCTTCTCGGTGGTTTGTATCCGATGCTGGCGTATCCCCACAAGGCGCTGGTCGTTCGGCTCATCGGCAAGGCACGCATCAAGGCTCCCGGTCAGAATCGTTGGCGCCCCCTGCGAATCAATACGGTCGTAAGCGACAAGTCCTGGGTGGAAACCGGCGGACGCAGTCGCCTGGTGATCATGTATAAAGGGACGCAGGTTCGCCTCGGACCGCGCACCAAGGTTCGCATCAATTCCCTGGCAAACAACGGCCCGGGCAACGTTCACGTGGCGCGCGGCTTCAGCTGGTTCAAGGTCAAGAAACGCAAGTTCAAGGTAAGCAGCCCCACGGCCATCGCCTCCGTGCGCGGTACGAAATTCGCCGTGGTCCACGACCATCGCGGTACGGCCACCTGTACCTGCGAAGGCCTGATTGCCACGAAACCCACCGCGGGCGGTTCGGAAAAAAAAGTCCCGGCCGGTTACTCCAATACATACGCCAAGGACGGCACCCTGGTTCCCAAGGACTTTCGTAAATATTTCAAGGGTTTGAAAGTCGACCGGAGTTTCCAATCAAGGATACTCAAGGATCCCAAACTGAATGGTTGCAAGAGCTGTCATCGCATGACGAACCTGGCCACCGATACAAGACCGGATCCGAAAAACTACTGACGCAAAAAAGTTGAGGGGTTCCTCAAAAAGAAAGACACAAGAGAAAATTAAGAAAGCACGAGGGGCGACGGCCGCGCCGACTATCGGCGAACCGTCGCCCCAATTTTGTACACTACTCGTACGTAGCCCGCGATAATCCTTCAGGAAACCGCGGTGCCGGCGGAATCACCGGAAGAAGCATCAGCCGCCCCGGGGGCGCCTTTCGGTTCTCCTTTTTTGGATTCCGCGTCACGCATCTTTTGATTCAGTGCTTCCGCGGCCGCCAGGCGGTCCTTCGTATTTTGTTCCTTGCGACGACCTTTTTCCAGCAGTTCGTCGATGGCGGCCAGCTTACGATCCTTACGACGTTCGGCCTTGTTGGCCTGGCGAATTGCCTTTGATTCAAGCTTGAGAATTTTTCGCTCCAACTTGCGCTTGATACGCTCGATCTCCGAGTTCGCTTCTTCCTCGGCCAGTTTCTTTTCAGCCTGGTATTCGAGTTCGATGCGTCCCTTTTCCTCGGTGACACGCAGCTCGAGTTTTTCACGTTTCTTCGCGGCTTTTTCTTCAGTCATATCCAACCTCCCGGAGGACCGACCGTAAGGATCAACACGACTCCTTGCAAATAATAATGAAAAAGAGCGGGAAAAATTTCCATTGGAAAGTTACAGTTTGATGACGTACGCATTAAGACCGCGGGCCGCGCGAACGTTCTACAACTCGACTTCGACCGCGGAATGCTTCAATTCAATGTCGCAAACCGACGCGAGAATCACCGCGCAAACCTGGAGCTGACTGATTTCCGATTCGGTTTCCATGAGCACGGCTTCCGCGATGTCGGTGAAATCGCCTCCGGCGATGCGCAGATTCGCGAGCGCGCCGGCCATGGGCGAAATGGTGGGATTGAACGCCGCGTTTTCCACGTATGCTCCACTAAAGACGCCGCCGGAATTCGTTCGCAACGCGACTCCGGCACGACCGCCGCTGTAAGGAGCATAGGACTTGCCCGTCGCCCGCAGGGCTTCGCGGCGAAGGGTTTCGGAAATCGCCGCCGGTTCGCGTTCGGTCAACTTCACGGCTCCGCGCTCCGGCGACATAAGGCGATGGGGATTGTCCAGGTCGAGCGGTCCGAAAGCCTCCGGAAGAAAATCGCCCAGTAAACGCGTACCGTGATTCGGCAGGAGAATGCGTAATTCATCGGCGGAATTCAATTCATACAGAAACTGTCGACAAAATCCGCACGGCGGCGCGGAAACCGAAAGCATGCTCAAGGAGTTTTCGCCCGCCATCAAGGCATTGGTGACCACCGCCTGCTCGGCATGTACGCAATACATCAGCGATAAACCGGGGAACTCCAGATTAACGCCCGGATACATGGCACCGGACGCCCCCAGTCCCGCGGCTCCCACTGAAAAATCCGAAACCGGCGCCAGGGCGCGGGCCTTCAGAACATCCAGCAGACCCAGCATGAATTCTTCGACCGTATTCGCGCCGCGCAGGTCGTCGACCCTGGAAGCCGGAATCACTCCGCCTGAGTCCCGCAGAGTTCGGCGGATGCCTTCAGGGTTCATGTGGAATCGCGCTCCCGGCGATTAACGCGCGCGACAACTCACCAGCTCGGGATCGAAAACACCCGTGATGATCATGCGCCCCGCGTGAACGAGCGCGGTGGCCGACGCGTCCATAACGCGACCGTCATCGCCGAAGATGCGTTGCGCCTTACCCGTCTTCACGTCTACGCGAAACACTTCGGAGGGCGAACGCTTGTCCTTGTTCCCCGCGTGACGAAGAAAAGCAAAAAGAGAAGGGTGCGCGGCGACGTTCAGGGTGGTTTCGTTTTCCCACATGAGGTTGTCCACGCCGGAGGGCACGTCCCAGAAGGCGATGCGCTTTGATATCGCGCCCGTGGCCGGGTCCCGGGGAAAGACATGGATACCGTCGTCGCGCGTTCCGGCTACATACAGGCGATCGCCTTGCTTGTTCACTTCCACGCCGTTCGCGAAACTAATGCCTTCCGCTACCCGCGTCCACTTGCCGGCGCGATAGTGCACGACATTGGCCCAGCCGGCGCCGGTGAGGTCCTCGATGAAACCCAGGAACCCGCGGTAGCCGTGGTCATTGCTTACATAAAGCTGACCGTCCGGCAGGGCCGCCAGGTCATTGGGAGAAACGAGCAAATCGTCGCGCAGGCGTTTTTCAAAAACCAGGCGTCCGGGCTCGACGCGAAAGATCTCGATCGAATGATCATTGGAGGCGGCGTGATTGATCACGTAGAGCCGTTTGTTTTCGCCGTTGCCCGCCATGGCGATACCGTGCGGATGAAACGGGGCCTTGTCTCGATTGGCCAGGGGCAAAGCCGAGGGCGCGCCCAGTCCGTCGGCGGTAACGGGAATGGAGAACATACCGCCGGGTACCTTGAAGGCGGCACCGTCACGCCGGGCCTGAGACGAGACAATCAGGCGCGTCGAGGAGCCGGTTTTATCCAGCACGAAATCCTCCGGCCCGATCACCCCGCTCACGGTTCGACAATCCTTCATGGGCAGGGGCTCGAAGGACGCGCATCCCGCGTGGAGAACGCCGGCAACCAGCAGCGTCAGGCAAGAAATCAAAAAAACAGGTTTCGAATTATTACGACCATACATCCATTCTTGATAGATTCGGTCGGCTGAAAGGTCAACCCTGAATTGGAGTCACGGAC
>CAZGYS010000384.1:0-6553 GCA_964530305.1 uncultured Leptospiraceae bacterium | reverse complement strand
GGACCGTCGGACTATCGGGTCTGGTGCTTCTGGCGATGGTTATGATCACCGGCGCGGGTTGCCGCACCATGAACGCCGCGCGCGGCCCCGAACGTCTGAAGATCGAAAAGCGTGGGCCCGTGCGGCTGATTTCGCTCAAGGAATTGCCCGCGGCGAAAGAACGCGAAAAGCGTCTGCCGTATCTTTCCGGCGCCCCCTTGCACACCGGGTTGGACACACTGGTGGAATCGACTTTCGCGCCATTGCGCGGACGTTCGTTCGCCTTGCTCACCAATGCCACCAGCCGTGATAACAGCTTGAACCAGGGCCTGGACATCATGCTCAAGGCCGGCGTGCGTCCGGCGCTCTTACTGGAACCGGAACACGGTCTGTTCGGACACCAGGACTGGGAGGCGAAGGACGGCATTCGCGTGGATCCCGTACGGGGGCTGCGCATACTCAGTTTGTTTTCGCGTAAATTGAAGCGACCCGAGCCGCGCCATCTTCGCGGTTTGGATTTGATCGTGGTGGACATTCAGAATCTTCCCGTACGGTGTTATACTTACGTATCCACGCTCACCTATCTCATGGAAAGCGCTCACCAGGCGGGCATCGAGATCATGATTCTCGATCGGCCGAATCCCTATGGTCACTGGCAAGCCGCGGGACCCATGTTGAACAAGAAGTTTACCTCCTTCGTTTCGGCCGCTCCGGTTCCCTATCTGTATTCCCTGACCCTGGGCGAATACGCCCTGTATCTGGCGGCAAGGAAGTATCCGCGCCTGAAGGTCAGCGTGCTGCCGGTGATGGGATATCGCCGGGGCGATATCGACGCCACCCTGCGAAGGGCCTGGATTAATCCTTCGCCCAACATCCCGGATCTCGAAAGCGCGCTGGTGTACGCGGGCGTGGTTTTCTACGAGGGCGCGAATGTCAGCCTGGGACGCGGTACTACTCGGCCCTTCGTCTATTCGGGCGCGCCCTGGATGAAGGCGGACGAAGTGCTGGCGCGCATGCGTAAGCTCAAGCTGCCGGGCGTCCGGCTGGGGACGGTGCGCTTTACGCCCTGGGCCTCGAAATACAAGGGCAAGTCCTGCGACGGCATTCAAATCATTCCCGTCTCCGCCGAGTTCGACGCCGTCCGTGTGGGCTATGAATACATGCGCATCGTCCGGCAACTGCACCCCAATCAATTCAAGTTTCGCGTCTACCGGGGCAGTTACTTCCTGGATTATCTCTGGGGCGGAGACGATTATCGCAAGGCGCTGATCAAGAATTTATCCTATGATGAGTTTCGCCGGGGATGGCTTGAGCAGGCGCGCGCTTTCGAAAATCAGGTAAAGGACTTTCGCCTCTACTGATCCGCGGAGACGACGCGGTTACGACCGCCGTTCTTCGCGCGATACAGAGCTACGTCGGCGCGTTGCACCAGGGAGTCCGAGGTGTCTCCCGCGCGAACGGCCGTCACTCCGAAACTGGCCGTGACCGTCAGGGTGTGACCGGCCCGGCGAATGGTCTCGGCCGCCAACTGTTCCCGTAGACTTTCCGCCGTTTTAAGGGCGTCCTCGGCCGCGGTGTTCGGCATGAAGACGGTGAACTCCTCGCCGCCGTAGCGGGCGACTACATCGCCTTCGCGCACGCCGTCCAGCAAACAGCGGGAAACGGAGCGCAGGACGTCGTCGTGCCCGTATTCGTCGTTGATGGACTTGAAGTGGTCCACGTCCAGGATGAGGAAGGCCGCCGGGGTATCGCCTTCGCCCTCGTTCAAAATGGCGATTTCCTTATCCAGGGTATCGATTAAAAATCGGCGATTGAACAGCCCGGTCAGGGGGTCCGTGATGGCCGTGTGCTGGAGGCGTTCATTGGCCTCTTCCAACTGGCGCGTGCGTTCCTTGACTCTTTCTTCCAGGCCGCGATTGACCCGGGTCAGCTCCTCCACCAGTTTGCGATTGAAGCGAAATTGTTCATAATACTCAATGGCGCTGTGCAAGGTGCTCATAAGATGATGCAGGCCCGCGCCCTTGACGATGTACGCGAAAGGGTGGTGCTCATTGAGTATCTCGATGGGGTCCTTTAGATCCTGGTAGGCACTGTGAAATATTACCGGCAACTGAGCGAATCGGTATTTGATTTCCTCGATGACCTCGAAGCCGCTGCGCCCGGGCATTTTAATATCCAGCACCACGGCCGAGACGTTCATATCCAATTGGTCCAGGCAATTCACCGGGTCATGGGCGAGAATGGTATTGTACTGGTCCCGCAGGGACATTCGCAACGAATCCAGCAAGGAACTATCGTCGTCGATGATCAGGACGGTGGGGAGTTCGGTCCGGAGGTCCGGTTCGCCTTTGGCGTCGTCGTTGCCTGCTTCCCTGAATATCTCGAATTCGTCGGACTGCATACTTGAGGAAGGATAATAAAAATCCGAGCGCTGATAATCGGCCGCGCGCGTTTCTCCAGTCAAGAGAGGTTCGCCTTGAAAGTGAAAAAAATGTACTGGAAGGAATTCGAAAATACGGCGACATGGGTTCTGTGCGCCCGGGTTGGACATGGGCCGCGCCGCGGACTCAGCCTTGATTAACAATATCTTAACGCTTCGAACTTCTACTATTTTTCGTTTCGCCCAAATTTCCGCGGTGATATGTCTCATTTCCTATCTCGGAAGCTCGGAGCTCTCCGCGCAGGCAAGTGAACCGCCCGGAGGGAAGAGCGGCCGGCCCGCCAAAAATGCCGGCCCCGGCGGCCAACGTCTGGAAGCCGACGGCCTGCGGGATCTGGATTATCAATTCAAACTCAAGCGACCCGGCGCCGACTGGGTCATATTAAACGAAAGCCGGGTTCGTCGCATCAATGGAGACTCGGTGGCCGGGTTGTATGCTCCCAGCGGCGGAAACTTCAGCGTCGTCATCGTTGAGCGGGCCCCGGGCGTGGAACTGGAGGCGTACGCCCGCTTCTATCCCGGAACCTTGAATGTTCGGAACCGCAAGGTCGCCGAAATCCGAAAGCTGGAAACGGCCAATGGAACCGCCTATCGCGTACGCGTGACCGGAAACATTTCGGGCCGGGCCATCGCCTACTTCATTACCATCTTCAAGCGGGATGATGTAATTTATCTATTGATCTCCTGGCGGGACGCCTCCCGCCGGCTTTCGCCGGACCTGGTGCGGGTGCACGACGAGTTTCGCCTGTTGCGCTCCGGACCCGTCAAGTTTCGCACGGCGGCGCGCGCCCCGGCTCGCGAACATTCGGGTATCGGCTGGCGCATTCGCGGTAATGTATATGAAAACGCCGTACACGGTGTTCGCTGTCGGCTGCCCGGGGGCACCTGGCGCTTCATGACCGCCGAGGAGTTGAAACGCCTGAACATGGATGCGTCCATGGGCATGCAGCATTCCTCGGGCGTTTACGTGGCTCTCATCGGCGAAGTCATGGGCGGCGTTGAACAAAAAGACTATGAAAAGCTGATTCGCGGAAACTTCGAACGCGGCAATCGCTTCGGCACTCATCGCCTGCGTCCCGTCCGGGCCATGGGCGGCGAATTCCAGGGTCATCTCTATGAAAAGGTCAGGTCGGCTCGCATGGAGTTCGACTATCACATGCTGGTGCTCAAGCGCGGCCATGTCGGTCTGCAAATCATCACCTGGTGGCACTCGGGCAATCGCCGCGCCGCCATGGCGCGACTGGCCGAGGTCCACGCGGGGTTCGAGCCTTTATCGTCCGAACAGCAATTGAGTCTGCGGGGTTCCCTCCTGCGTCACGCGGGAAGAATACGCTCCGTGGCGCGACATGAGAGCTTTCGCAATTTTACGTATCGAAACTTCGAACTGGGACTGTCCATGCGCATTCCCCGAGGTTACTGGTTGCATCACATCGGACCGGAAGCCCGCCGACGAGAGCGCGAAGTTACGCTTTCGCTGGAAAACCTGGAGCGGGGTTTGTATCTGAACATGTCCCATGAGCCCCGGGAAAAAGATGTTTCGGACGCGGACTTTCACGCGGCGGTTTTGAAAAACCTGGAACCTTATCGGGACGCGAAGACGGAAATTCTTAATTCCGGCGGTCTGGTGATTCACTCGACCCGGTTTCACTCAGGTAAGGCGCCCCAGGTCTACACCTATCGCTTGCTCACGGCGGGCGCCGGCGGTAAGCGCCTGAAGATTCTGCTCTACGGATCCGAGGGCAGCATGCGCCAAACCCTGGGCCTGGAAAACGAAATCATCAAGGGCATTCGCCTCACCGGCGTGAGTACGGGCGATGTAGTTAAGCGCAAGGACGGCAGTCTGGAGGATCATCGCTTGGGCTTCAAGGTGAAGCGACCGGACTTCACCTGGTCCGTGCGGGATATTCTGGCGGGCGAACGTAAGAATCGCGCTTCCATGTTCTTTTTGAGAAATCCCTTTTCGGACGCGGACGCCGTCATCGGGGCCATGTACGTCACGGCCGACGTGCGGCGCTTGATTTTGCAAAGGTTGCTGAACATGCCCGGCTTGAGTCGGCTGAAGTTAAAGCGCAAGACCGAGAGCCGGCTCATGTGGCGCGGCCATCCGGCGATTCTCACGGTTCTTGAGGGCATGAAGGACGGACAAGCTCAGCGCGTGCGCTTTCTCACGGCCCATATCGGCGGGATTCTCTATCTATCCCTGCTTCGCAGTAAGATCGGGGACGATTCCGGTCGGGTCATGGCCGATAGTTTTCACTTAATGGAATAACATTTCGAGGTAAAAAATCGCCCGAAGGGTCCTTTCGGCGATTTTTTACCATGAACATTTCGGCGCCGGGGGCTGTCCTAATACGGTTCCGGATGGAGGACATTATGAAGGGTTCGACGCAATACGGTTTTCAAAGCAAGGCTATACGCATGATGGTGTTCGGTCTCACGGCCGCCGGATTGCTTTTTACCGGCTCGATGCAGGACGAGAGTTCCGCCCAGGGACGCTCGGACATAAACAAGATTCGCCGTCAGTTCAACAAGGATCGGCGGGCCATTCTCGGCCAGTTCCGCGATTTCCAGAACGAACTGCGCAAGAGTCGCCCCGGTTTGAATCTGGCCATGCCCATCAGCTCGAGCAATGCCGCCCGCATGCGCATCATCAAACACAATGCGTTGCCGGGACAGCGCGGCCTGGGTCGGACTTTCGCTTTCGCCGCCCGGGACTATCGCCTGCGTTCGGTACCTTCCGAGGACGACGCCACGGCGCGCACGGCCGAAATTAAGGCCAATGAAAAAGTCGAAGTCGTTTTGATGTATCGCGGTCCCCTGCCGGATCAGAAGGACCGGAACTATCGCTGGTGCCTGGTGCGTAAAAACGGCGGGCGCATGGGCTACATTCCCAATACCTTTCTGCGCAATTCCGCGGAGGACCCGCCCAAACCGAAACCGCCGGTGGTAAAACCGCCGCGCCCCGAGCCCATCAAACCCGTGCGTCCGGCGCCGCCCAAGGGGCCCGAGGTGATCGACGCGAAAAACGAAAAGAAATACGTTACGTCCTACAGCGGTCTGCGCATGCGCGACGTCCCGGCTCTCGACGGCGATAAAATCGCCACGTTACCCTACCGAGCCGAGGTGGTCGTGAAGCAGTATACGAAGAAGAAGCAAACCATCTACAACATCACGGACAGCTGGGCGCTGGTGGAATACGCGGGAGACAAGGGCTGGGTATTCAATGCCTACCTGCGTCCCATCGCCAAGAAGGAAGAGCCCGTCGTCAAAAGCGACAAGCCCTTCGTCATGCCCATCACCATCGACGGTCGTCGTAAGATCGTAACCTCCGAGTTCGGTCGTCGCGTGGACCCGGTTACGGGACGACCCAAGTCCATGCACCGGGGCATCGACATCGCCGCGCCCCGGGGCACGCCCATTCGCGCGGCCGGCGCGGGCAAGGTGATCTATCGCCGTTACAATCGCTGGTACGGTTACTACATTATTCTAGATCACGGTAAGGACAAGTCCGGCAAGAATATGTATACCTACTACTGCCACCAGTTGCGCTTTCGCAAGTGGCGCGCGAAGCTGGGTTCCCGTGTGCGCAAGGGGCAGGTCATCGGTTACGTGGGCAAGACCGGTAAGGCCACCGGTCATCACCTGCACTTCGAGGTACGCTTCGGTCGGGAAGCGCGAAACCCGCGTAAGTTCCTGCCCTTTTGATTTTATGAGGCGGCGCCGAATTTCTATCTGCAAAATTTGGGATCGACGCCGCCGATTTCGAATCCGGAGTAGGGCGTCTTGAAAACATAGCCGTTGATTTTCAGGGTTACTACTTCGCGGAAAAAACGCCAGCACGTTCGGCCGTATCGCCATCCGTGATGCTCGGTTACGACGCGGCGCGCCGTGCCTTTCATTTCCTTTTTACCCGCGAACTTCTGCTTGTGTTCCGCGCAAAAGTCGCCCTTGCGTTCGTCCCGCCAGTGGATGTATTGGGGCAGGTGGGAGAATTGATTGAAAAATAGTTTCACGCGATACATGTCCAGGCGCAGGCGCGTGTGCCATGGACCGAAATCCGCCTTCGCGTTGCCGGGGCTGCAGACCAGGTTTCCCGGCGAAACTCGAATGCGGTTTACCTCATGGGTCTTATCA
>CAZGYS010000383.1:0-6567 GCA_964530305.1 uncultured Leptospiraceae bacterium | reverse complement strand
CCTCATGTCCGGGAAGATCATGGAAATGAGCGAAGCGACCCGGGAGGTTCTGAAGCTGGCTTCATGCGTGGGCAGCCGTTTTGATTTGCGAACCCTTGCCATCGTAAATGAAAAGAGCGCCGATGAAACCGCCGCCGATCTCCGCGAAGCCCTGGTGGAGGGTCTGGTCGTTCCGTTGGCGGATGAATATAAATACGTGGGGTCACGGAGCGGCGCGAAAACGCGAGGGGAGTTTCAAGTCGCGTATCGATTTTTGCATGACCGCGTTCAGCAAGCCGCCTATAGTTTGATCCCGGAAGAGGACAAAAGTCGAACACACCTGGCCGTGGGCCGACACATCGCCGCGGGGACGTCTCCGGAAGCCCTGGACGACGTGATCTTCGATATCGTGAATCACGTCAATATCGGCGAGCAATTGATCACCGATCCCGATGAACGTCGAGAGGCGGCGCTCTTGAATCTCCGCGCGGGCCGCAAGGCCAAGAACTCCACCGCCTACGAGCCGGCCGCGCGTTATCTGGGCGCGGGCATGGAACTCGTCGGTGAGCGAGGTTGGGACGAAGACTATGAGTTGAGCCTGGAACTGCATGTCGAAAGGGCCGACGCGGAGAATCTACGGGCCGACTATGAACGAAGCGAAGAGCTCGTGGAGGCCGTCATTCGTCATGGTCGCGACGCGCTGGATCGGGCGCGGGGCTACGAGATTCGTCTGCGAACCTTGAACGCGCGAAATCAATTACGTGCTTCGTTGGATACGGCGCGGCGGGTATTGAAGACCCTGGGTGTTCATCTACCCGAAAACGCCGGCACGCGTCACGTGCTGATGCATATGTTGAGAGCGAAGGCGGTCATCGCCTGGAAGGGAGAGCGTAGCTTGCCCGATGCGCCGGCCATGACGGATCCCCGCAAGGCGGCCGCCATGCGTATTCTCAATGCCATCGGGTCCACCGCCTACCAATCGAATAATAATCTCTTTGCCGTGATTCTATTGACCATGACGCGATTGTCCTATCTCTACGGCAACGCGCCGTCGACCCCCTTCGGAATATCACTGTTCGCCATGGCCCACGCGGGAGTTCTTCAGCAATTCAGTCGGGGTATCGACTTCGGTAAGCTGGCCCTGGAACTGCTGGAAAAACCGGAAACTCGGGTTGTGCAATCCAAGACCGTTTTCGTATACAACTGCTTCGTGCGTCACTGGAGTTATCCCGTACAGGATACCTTCGAGGGTCTGCTTGAAAGCGCGCGTCTGGGCATGCAGTCGGGTGATCTTGAATATTTCGGTTATGGTCTTCAAGTATGTACTCTCAACAAACTTTATTCCACGCCTCCCTTGAGCGAAGTCGTGGAGGAAGCTCATCGCCATCATCGGGACCTGGCGAAACATTACGGCAGCGGGATGCCTTACTACATCATCAAGATCTGGAGCCAACTGGCGGAGAATTTGGCCGGACATGCTCCGTTGGACGCGGACATGCGCGGCTCGTTCTTTGAACCTGATGAGTTGCTGCCCATGTTCGAACGCACGGGTTACGCGACGGCTATCGTGGGTTACGACATTTGCCACGCCACGCTCTTAAGTTTCCTCGGTGAACATGAAAAGGCGCTGGGTCGACTGGAACGAGCCTATAAAGAACAGGAAGCCGTCATGTGCCTGGTGTTGATGCCGGCGCTCTATTATCATTATTCGCTGTCCATGACGGCTCTCTACGACCGTGCTTCGCGTTCAGGGAAGCGAAAGTACGTCCGCCGCATTCGTCGCAACCAGAAGCAATTATTGAAGTGGCGCAACGCGGCCCCCATGAATCAAAGCCAGCGTTACGCCCTGGTGCAAGCGGAGCTGGCGCGAATCCTGGGCAAGCATTCGCGGGCCATGAAACTATACGCGGAAGCCATTGCCCTGGCGCGAGAGCATGGCTACACTCAAGATGAGGCCCTGGCCAATGAAAGAGCGGGGGCTTTTTACGAAGGGTTGGGCCAGGAACGGGCCGCCCGAGGGCATCTGCGCGAAGCCTACTCTCTATATGAGAAGTGGGGCGCCGAGGCCAAGCTGCGTCGTCTGCGTCTGGAACACGAATTTCTGAATCGCGGGCTTCGCGTAGTCGGAGGACAAAACTCGGAGAACACGGCCGGTAAGGGCGCGCATCCGAATAACGGCGGTTCGGGGCCGGATATGCGATTGGTGTTGGAATCGGCGCGCGCGATTTCCGGCGAGTTGCGCCTGGAAGGGCTGTTGGAACGCTTCATGACCGCCGTGATCGGGAATGCGAATGCGACGCGGGGCGTGTTGTTTCTGGAACTGGACGGAGAGCTCCGGGCGGCGGCGCGTAAGACCGCGGAAAGTGAAACCCTGCTATGCGATTCGCCGCTGGACGAGTGCGCAGACGTCCCCCGCCTGTTGATTCGAGACGCCATGAGCGAAAGCCGGGACCCGGCCGCGGGCGACGCGCTTCACGATGAGCGTCCGGCCGAGGATGCGTACATCAGCCGCACGCGTCCCCGTTCCATTGTATGCATGCCGCTGACGAAAGGGGGGCGCGTCGTGGGACTTTTGTATCTGGAGAACGAGCTTGTTCCAGGTGCGTTTACGGCGGAGCGTTTGGAAATCGCGCGCATTTTGACCGACCAGGCTTCGGTCTCCCTGGAGAACGCGCGTTCATACGCGGGATTGGAGGACAAAGTGAAGGAATTAAACGTGGCGTCGACCGTATCGCGCGATGACGCGGGGAAGGCCGGCGCATTCGCCCCGGAGGAACGCGTAAAAGAACTGGCGCAACAAATCGGGAAGAGGGTACGCCTGGAGATAGACGGCGTCATGGACGACCCCGAGCTGGATATGAAGCTTCGTGAGAGCTTGAGGCATATGCTGGACAACGCCGTGCTGCACGGCATCGAAACGCCGGATGAGCGGCGTCGCGCCGGCAAACCGGAACAGGGAATCATCAAGCTGACCTTCGCGCAGCGGGATGGGGAGCTTCATGTGACATGCGAGGACGACGGCGCGGGGCTGAACGGCGCTCGCATTCGTTCGAAGGCTTTGCGGAAGAATCTGATCTCGGCCGAACAGGCGAAGTCCCTGGGAGAGACGGACCTGCATCGGCTCTTGTTCACCTGGGGTTTCAGTACCATGGAACGCCGGCCGGATTTTTCCGGACGCGGCGTGGGGCTGGCGATTGTGCGCGAGGACGTTCGCGCCCTGGGAGGGCGCATCATCATGAAAAGCAGGCCGGGTACTTACACGCGCATCACCATGGAGTTACCTTTGCATCCCGGCCGTGACTAACTTTATTTTTTCGATTCGTCGTCCTGGTCCGGGACTTCGTCGGCGGCTTCATCGCCCGCGGTCAGTTTTTCGCGTATGGGCGTGACGACTTTTTCGCTCAACAGTCCGAAGAACCTGCCGGTCAGGTTAACCACGTCCATGTTTACCATGTAGAGTGACGGAATGAGAATCAGCGAAATCTGGGTTGAGAGCAGCAGGCCCCAGGCGATGGAGAGCACCATGGGTTCGATGAAGGGATCCGAACCGCCGATGCCGTAGGCCGTGGGCAAGAGGCCCGTAACCGTGGTAATGGTGGTAATAATAATCGGACGCAGTCGTCGTTTGGAACCGGAAACGATGGTGTCGATGTATTCATTCACCGGAAGGCGACCTTCCCTGGCAATGCGATCATTCACCAGCTTGTTGATGAACTCCACCATCATGAGCGAATTGTTTACGACGATACCCGATAAGCCGATGACGCCGATGAGACCCATGAAGGAAAAGGGGCGCCCGTGACCGTAGAAGGCCCAGATAACGCCGATGAGTCCGAAGGGAATCGCAATCAAAATCAGGAAAGGCTGGCTCAAGGAATCAAAGAGCAACGTGAGCACGAGATAGATGGCCACGATGCCGGCGATGAACGCGATGAGCAGGGATTGCACCGACTCGGCCGATTTTTCGGCTTCGCCTCCGTATGAAAAACTAACGGTGGGGAAGTTGGCCAGCACGGGATAATAACCGTCGGCCTTGCCGCCGTTTTGTTTGACGAAGTTCGCGTAGTCGGCTCCGCAATTTTCGCGGGCGTTTTCGGGCGCTTTGTATTTTTCCTTCGGCGTTTCGATTTTGCGCGCGGCGGAGTATTTCTTGAATAGCCCCTCAATGACCGTACGGGGCTGTACCGTCACGCCGGTCTGGCCGTAGATGGAAGTAGTAACGTCTCCGTCGGTGTGATGGATGGCCGTTTCCGCGCGAATGCGTCCCAGGGTGGCGAAGCCGCGTATGGGAACCAGGTATCCCTGGCGATTGCGAATATCCAGGTTCAAGACATTGCGCACGTCCTGGCGATGTTGCACGGGAAAGCGTACGCGTAACTGAATCTCTTCGTTGTTCTTAACGATGGACGTGGCGTCGATGCCGTCGAAGGCGATGCGCAATGTGCCGGCCACGTCCTGCACGGTCAACCCGGCCTGGGCCAGGGCGGCATAATCGATATCGAGTTTGTATTCCTGTCGGCCCAGCTTGGAATTCGTGTTCACGTCCGAAACGCCGTCGATCACGTTCAGGTCCGCCACCAGGTGGCTGACGAAGCAGGCGCGTTCGCGATCATTGTCCGCGTGCACATGCATTTCAATGGGGGTGCCGGCGGGCGGTCCTGGTTTGGCCAGTTCAAGCCGGGTTTGAACGGGAATGCGTAGAGCGGTGAGTTCCCGACAGAGCTTACGGACTTTGCCGCCTCGGCGACCCTTGATAATGTTCACGCAGGTTTCGCGCGCGTTGTCGTCCGTTAGGCCCCGCAGCAGGCCGCCCAGTTCCACGCGCACTTTCGTAAAGCGGTCTTTTTCCTGTTTCTGTTTGGCTTCGACTTTCTTGCGCAGGTTTTCCAGGATCAATTCCGCCGGGCGATCCCTTTCCGAGAAAGGCACGAGGGTTACCTGAATATAGGCCAGGTGTTCCTGACCGCCCACGGGTTTCGAGAGGCTGTTGGAATTATTCGTTCCCAGGCGCGCGGTATAGTAGCGCAACTCCTCTTTGGGAATTTCCTTTATGAGATTGGTGAGATCCTGGACGACTTTCTGGGTTGCGTCGAAAGTATAATCGTCGGGCATCTCGATGTAGACGAAGAAAGTGTCCGCGCCGTCGGAGGGGAACAGGTCCATGCGTACGAACTTGCCGGCCCAGAAGATGGAGAACACCAGCAAGGCGAAAGCCACGATCACCACTATGTAGCGATTCTTGAGTAGTTTGGGCAGGATGCGTTCATAGGGGCCCGACACTCGGCTGAAAAAGCGGTCCTGCCAGGTGACCAGCTCTTCGCTGTTTTCGGAATCCTTGCCTTCCATGCGCGCTTCGCCGTCCGGTTCGCGCAGGGAATGATTCAGGTGATTGGGAAGAATAAAGAAGCAGTTGAAAATGGAACCCAGCAGGGAGGCGATGATGACTACCGGAATCACGAAGATGAAACGACCGATGGTCCCGGTCATGACGAACATGGGCGCGAAGGCCAGCACGGTAGTCGCCACCGAGGCGATGACCGGCAGGACGACCTCCTGCGTGCCCTCGATCACGGCCCGGCGCTTGTCCTTGCCCATGTTCATGTGTTTCATGGCGTTCTCGGACACCACGATGCTTTGATCCACGATCATCCCCAGCGCGATAATCAACGCCGCCAGGGATATGGCGTTGATGTCCTGACCCGTCATGGGCAGGATGATCAAGGTCACCGCGAAGGACGTGGGAATGGAAAGGGCAATCAAAAAGGACGAACGTAAATCCAGGAAGATGATGAGAATCACCACCACCAGGAAAAAACCGATCACGGCGTTGCTGAGCACCACGTTCAGGCGATTGCGTACAATCAAGGAGCCGTCGTTGACGGCCGACAGACGCACACCCTCCGGCACGTTTTTCTTTTTGGTGTCCAGATACTTGTTGATCCGATCTATAAGATTGATCAAATCCGAATTGGCCGATTTCTTAACTACCAGGGAAATGCCTGATTCGCCGTTGAAAATGGTGCGCATCTTTTCGTCGGTGAATCCGTCGCGGACTCTGGCTACGTCGCTGACGCGGACGCGTCCACCCGCGAAACCGGAACGCACGATAACGTTGCGAATATCTTCCAGATTTTCAAACTGGGAAAGGGTCAGAATATTGCGTTGCGTCCGAAAGGACTCCAGGTTGCCGCCCGTGGCGCGCACATTGCGCTTATCCAGCGCGAACAGGACGTCGTTCAGGGCTATGTAGTACTGCTTGAGTTTGCCCGGTTCCAGATCAATCTGGTATTCCCGATCCCGATAAGCGTACTTGTCGATCTTGGAAACGCCCTTGATGCGTTTGAGGTCCCGCTCCACGATTTTCGCCACGCGCCGCAGGCTCGCGTAGTCCGCCGAGCCGGAGATGCCCACCGTGATGGCCGGAAACTCCGTGGACTTCAGGTCTCGGACCTGGGGTCTCTGGGTTACTTCCGAGGGCAGGTCGTTTACGCGATCCACGGCGCGACGAATCTCATCCTTAACTTCCCGGGGGTCCGGATAATCGATGTCGATTTCCACGACGACGCTGGAAACGTTTTCACCGGAGAC
>CAZGYS010000382.1:0-6575 GCA_964530305.1 uncultured Leptospiraceae bacterium | reverse complement strand
CCCTTGGGCATAAAGGACCACATGAAGCTGATGCCCTGGTAACGAAAACCCGTAATCCAGATCATGGCGGTCGTGATGATGGCCAGGGAGGCCGTCACGGCGATATCGCCTGAAACGGTAATGCCGGGCCAGAATCCGATTACGGGGCTGACGGTATCACCCACTTGCTCGGGGGTAAACCCCTTTCCACTAACCAGCACCTGGACCGTGTGAACGGCTTCACCCAGGGGCGGAATCAGACCAAACAGGTTACTGAAAAGAATAAAGAAGAATAGGGACAGAATGTAAGGCTCAAAACCCTTACCATGGCCGTGCATATTCGAACCGACGACGTCGTTGCGAATAAACAGCACCATCGACTCGACAATACCGGTGAACTTGCTCTGAATTCGATACGGATTGGACGCAATCTTGCGGGCCGCTCCGATGAAAATCAGCATCATGAAGAACACGACGACGAACATCATCATCACGCGCTTGGTGAGATGCATGGGAACGCCGCCCTGCCATTTGTAGACGCCCTTTGCGTCGCGGAACTTGTAGGTTTTCCAGCCTTTCTGCCCAAAGGGACCGGCGTCCTTGAAGCCGGGCTCACCCTGATAGACTTTCTTACCGCCGATATTCCACTCGAATACCACGGCATCCATCAGGTGATGCACGAGAACGGACTGAAAATTAAATTCACCGCCGCCACCGGCACTGAGACCGGGGGCACCGAATGATAAAAAGAAAATGAAAATGGCGGAAGCTGCTGTGGAAAGGCGTTTCTTCGAGATCATTATGTATTATTCTGTGATTCGCAAATGCGACCGGAACTTAATTTTGCTTTTTAGAATCTACTGCTATCTATAGCTTCTAATCTATTTTATACTTTCTAAATTCAGGAGCGGAACCGCGGCTCCGTGCTCTCTTTCCTATCTTCAATCGATACTATTCTGTACGCTTGCTCTTTCTTCCGATGTCCGGTCTTGCCGTCCCCCTGTTTCGTTCGGAGGAACTTCCACTTCAAAACCGAGCCGGAAGCTTATGACCGCGACCAATTCGAAAAACAAGAAGCATGCGGTTGTTACCAGATAGAATAACAAGCCCGCGCGTTCCAGATCCGGGTGCTCGGCTCGCAACCACAAACCCACGGCCAGTAACAATGTCAACCTGAATAGAGTACCAAGCAGAATTAACTTCAGACCCGAGGTCGGTTTTCGCAAGCGCAGATAAAGCCAGCCGAAAAACAAACCCAGGCTCGGAAAAAGGACCAGCGCCAGCACTGAATATCGAACCAGATCCCCGTCCCCACCGGACGGCAGGAGTACATGACCGAACCAGACGGCGGCCGGAACGGCGGCGATCACGAGAATCGCCGGAGCAATGGTTCGCATGGAGGTCATTTCCGCGGCCCCCGTCCCCCGGGCAAATCATCGATGCGTCGTCGAACCTCTTCCATGGAAGAATCAATTTTCGCGATCCGCTCGTCCAGATTCTCGTGATACCCGTCGCGGTTCAGAGGCGGGCCGCTCGGCTCCTCCGTTCCGGCGATACGCTCCGAAATCGCCTTTACCCTTCGCAAGAGATGAAAGAAGGCGTAGATGAAACCGATCAGCAGGCCGATCAGCATATACACGCCCTTGCCCGGCACGGAAAAGAAGCGCGTATCGATCATGTGGCCCAGCAGCCCCATGAAACCGATCACGCCCACGAATTCAATAATGACGGCAATATAAGAATAAGCCGTGGAGGCGTGCTTCTGAACGGACGCGTTTTTACCAGGTTTGCTCATGCCGGGTTCGGCAATACCCTTGCAGGTCCGCGGACTGTCAATCAAAGGGCCGAAAGCTCGCCGGCTCCCGGGCGAAATCGCCGAAAATAGAATATGCACTCCATTGAGTTGACTCCGCTGGCCGGCGGCGACTGGGCCGCGCACTGCTCCGAACACGGGATCGGATGCATGGCGTCCCGGCGGGCGGAGGCCCTACGACTCATGATGGTCTGGCTGGCGCTGGATGATTCCGCGCAAAAGCACGTTTTTCACCCGTATTTTAGGGTCGAAGAGTCGGACGGGGCAACGTCCTAACGGGGCAACGGGTGACGGTCCAACGGTCTAATGGTGGGACGGTCGACCTTTAGACCTCGAACCCTTCACCCTTAGACCTTTCGACCCTATTTCAACAACGTAAACAAGCGCCGCCAGCGGACGTTCATACGGGGAATGCGATTGCGAATGGTGCGACCGAAATAGTTCCGAGCGGATTCGTGCTCCGCGTCATTATCACTCTGACGGCAGTATTTCTTCTGCTCCCGGGGGGGGAAATCGGGCAATTTGAAGCCTTCCGTGCGCACTCGCTCCGGGAGCCCCACGTATTCCTTGCAAATCTTATCGTACCAATTGATGCTGAAGTAGATCACCAGCGCCTTGCCCAGAATCTTGTCCCGACTGATGAGCCCGATAAAGCGGGAATCCTTGGAATCATCCCGATTATCCCCCATAACGAAGTAATTCCCCGCCGGAATCCGGCAGCCTTTATCCGAATCGATATTCGTGCAGAACGTGGAATAAGTAGGATTATAAAAAGGGCGATTGGTCTCCACGATGAGATGGCTCACGCCCCGAGCCGATTCGCGGAAAAGGACCGGAACCGTATCCTCATCCAGGCGCATGGGGCGAATGTCCGGATGCAGCACGGCCGTATCGTCGGCATCCAGTAAAATTTCCCGGGCCTGGTCCGCCGCCACGATATCCGTCAAATAGTTGAGCCAGGGCCCCTTGCCGTCTTTTTGATATTCGATAAAATCCAGACGCGGCTCCCGTGCATCCCGGGGCTCCCCCGGCCCCCCGCAGTTGAAATCCCGCTGCGCCGATTTGTCCAACCCGGACGCGACCAGGCCCGAACGGGGCGCTTTGCCGTCGGACGATCCGCCGCCCTTCCTGGCGGCTTTCATGCGCTTCAATAGCTCACAGGCGCCCCGGGTTTTAATACGAATGCGATCGCCGGGCATGCCCACGACGCGTTTCACATAGTGTTTCCCCTGATCGAAGCCCGGCGGAATAAATGTAATGATATCGCCCCGTTTGGGATTGTCGATGCGCAGGATTTCGATCTCGGTAAACGGGATCCGCAGCGAGTAGCGCATCTTGTTTACGAACAGATAATCCCCGATCTTCAGCGTGGGGATCATGGAACCGCTGGGGATGTTATTGGCGTCCAGGATGGACGACTTGAAGGCGAATACCAGCGCCACCAGCAAGACCATGGAAATTATGGCCGAAACCAGGCTTTCCTTGCGGGGTTCCGCCTGATTGGAATCATTACCGTCGTTCTGCACCAGACTCACTCTCCGAAAAATCGCGTCCGAGCAGCAAAGCCGCCCCACCGCTCGGTATGGACCAGGTCTCTTGCCGGTTACTTCCCGGCAACAAGAATCAACCCGTCGACCAATCGCCCCGGGCGACTCCACCGTGCGCCCGGCGAGGATTCGCGCGGAGTCGCTTAATCAAAAATATGGGGAAGAATCAATTTGAAACCGTCCCTGCTCGACAGACCCGCGTAATTGGCCTTCAGGGCAGCGGACGAAATACGCGTCGATTTACGACGCAGATCGTTCAATAGCTGAATGGTCCGCTGGGCGGCTCCGTCGGATCCGATTTCAATCAAATAAGTCCCGCGCTCCGCGAAGTAGCGCACGAAGGCATCGTCCAGGGCGGGCTCGGCCTTTCGCCGCTGGTAAATCACGAGCCCCGGCCCGGTGACGCTCGAATACCGATCCATCTCCCAGAATCGCAATTGCGCCGCGCCGCACTGAAAATTTCGTAGATACACCGGACGCGGCGCGCCACCCCGGGTGAAGGCCCGATCCACGCGCGCGGGCCAGATCCATACTCCGTCGGCGCCTCGCCCCTTGATCCCGAAGGTGTCGATGAAACCCCGGGGGCGCGCATCCAGGGCGCGCGCCAGACGCGAATCGCAGCCCGCGCCGCGGTAGACCGCCGCCAGGGGAACGTTCCCCCGCCCCGAATTACCGTAGGCGGAATGAAAATACATGACGGACCGGGCGCCCAGCAGCTTACGCTCATTGGGAGCGAAGTCGGGGGTATACATCACCCGCAGCCTGGTGCCCCGGGCCGCGTTCGCGGAAACGATGCTTCGCAAGGCCCGAAACCTGCCCACCGAGTTCGCGCAAGAATTATCGCCCGAACAATCCTTGAGCACGCGCGCGACTCCCGCCGCGTCCAAGCGCATGGAGGCCACGCGCCAGCCCCGCACCGTACGCCGGTAACGGCGACGCACCCAGCGCGTTCGCCATTTTCCGCGCACCTTGCGACGCACGCGCACCTTGCGATAATACGTACGGCGGCTCGTTCCCGAGTGCACGAGATAGAGCGCTCGCCCCTTGCCCATGGGGAAATTAAACAGATACATGTTGCCCGTCTTAAAGCGACGCCGCGTGAGAATGCGATACCCCGCGCGAGGCAGGCGCTTGCGGGCGAAGGCCTTCGCGTTCGCGCCGGTTCCCCGAGCGCCCGTGTACAAGCGTTCCATGTAGGAAAACTTACGCATTTCCCCCGTCCACTGCACGCTCATGAGAAAACCGCGCATGCCGCCGGGGTTTTTACCGGGCTGATAAAAGTAATCGCGGGCGCGGGCGAATTCCAGCAGCAGGTTCAACGACCCGAGATAGTCGCGCCGCGCATTCTGATTGGCGATGGCCTGGCGCAGGAAGAAATCGGGTCCGGTACCCCGGGGCATCCATTCGCGAATGGTGAAAATCGCCTCATTGTACGGGCGTTTCTGAAGCAAACGATTGATGCGCGTAATGAGCCGCGCGTGATTGCCCGACCTGCGCATGCGATTTCGCACGGCCAGCGTACCCATGAGCCGCGAATACTCGGCCGCGTACTTCCAGTCATCGCCGCGCAAGATGCCGGCCGACTTGGTAAAGGCAATAAGGGCCTTGTAGTTCTTGCCGCGAAAGTACTGAGCCCATCCGTCCAACACCGTCGCGTGGTATTCCAGTACCGGCCATTCCCGCGCCTGGGCCACATAGGAAATATCCAGGGCGATTTTATGGGCCAGATCCGGATTATCGCGCAGGAGGATCTGCGCCAGGCGCAGACGCGCGAAGTATTTCTCCGGTTCGCCGTTGAAGGCCGTGCCGGAGAACTTCAGACTATCCAATCCCCGCGCGGCCTTTTTTACGTCCCCGGCCAGATAGAGCAACAGGGCCAATCGCAGGCGTACCACCTCGGGCCGATACTTGAATTGGGTCCAATAATCGGTATAGGAAGTCATTTCGCCCGACGCGAACGACGCGGGACCTTGCGACGTGATCAAGCGCACCGCGTCCTTGTAACGCCCTGCTAGAATCATCCAGTCCAGGCGGGCATTGTTCAAGGGACGTTGCGCCGGATGGCGATGCGCCCGGGAATAGCGAATGGCCGAACCAAAGTCCGCCGCGCCCGCCAGGTAATAAGGCACGCGCAGACGCAGGGAAGTCCGGCTTCCCCGACTGATCCGGTCGGCCAGAATCGCCGCTTCCAGCGGCAAACCCAGACCGTGCAGTTGCTCCGGCAGGCGCGCGCCTAGACTATAGTAAAGTGCCGGTCGATCCGGCTTACCCTTGAGAAAAGGCGCGCCGGCTCGCAATATCTTCTTTATGTGCACGGCCGAGATACTCTTGCCGTTGGCGGCCGTCAGCACGGCTTTCTTGAAACGTACCAGGGAACATTGCTTCGCATGCCCCGCCACCCCGCAAATCCCCTCCAGCGCGGCCAGGGAACGGGCATCGGGACCCGCGCCCATGGCCGTGTAAAAGTCCAGCAGCGCGGTCGAGGTAGAATCGGATTCACGGCTGCGCAGGGTCCGCAGGCGGGCGACTCGCCCTTCCCGACTCCGGGATTCAAAGTAGGCCCGCGCTACGCCTTCATAAGTTCGAATCAAGGGTCGACCGGAACCGGCCAGCAAGGTAAGTATGCCGGGCCGGGACGCCGGATAATAGAAACCGAATTCCACCAGATAGGGAGCCAGCTCCAGGCGATCGCCGGGGGTCGTCGTGGACCAGACCCGGGCCAGGTTCTCCTCCGTAAGCTCCAGCGATCGGTCCTTGAGCTGAATTTTGAGGCTGTTGCCCTGCGCGGCCACCAGCGGAGGCGCGCCCAGTAGAACGAGGATGAAGAGCATCCTGGCGATTTTTTTCATGGGAAGCATATGGGTGATTCGAAGGGGTCCTTTTCCTTCAGAATCGGAAGATTCGGCAGGCGGGCCTATTTCTTTTTCGGGGTTTTGGAAGGAGAAAGAGCGGCTTTCAGATACCTGGTGAGGCGACGATGCCGGAAACCGATGCGCTCGAGGCGACATTCTTGAAAAGCTCGCCGAGCGGGAGCCTGACAGCCGTCCGGATTGGGCAGGAGCGCCACCAGGAAGGCGGATTCCTCGAGGGTCAGCGCCCCCGGAGACTTCCCGAAATAGCGCGATGAGGCCGCCGCGATGCCGTAGCGATTCCGACCCCAGTACACATTGTTCAGGTATAATTCCAGGATGTGCTCCTTTTCCAGTTCACTCTCCAGGATCCGTGCGATGCGTAAC
>CAZGYS010000381.1:0-6579 GCA_964530305.1 uncultured Leptospiraceae bacterium | reverse complement strand
GGTAGCGCTGGATTTGCCCATCCAGGCGATTCAACAGGGCCGTTTTTTCCAGGGTCAGCAGCTTCTGGGTCCGCAACAGCACCAGGCGATTCTTGATGGTCTCCTCGGGATCGGTCTGTTGGCGGACCCTCCGCTCAACGTAGAGGCCCATGGCCACGATGGGCACGGCAATGAGGAGCAGACCGAAGAACAGCAGCACATAGTAATTAATGCGGTGACGCCGGGGTTGCAGGGCCGAATCGTCCTGGATCACCAGAATGGACAGCCCGTTCCACGCTTTCCGATGCAGATCGGATAGTTTGGCGCGCCATTTGAGAAAGAGAAAAAGCATTCTTTCCCGGAAGGTCATGGGGAAAAGAAACCTCGAAAGCCGCACAGGACAACCAGAAAACAGCTTCGGGGCCGTTTCGGGACGGCCCGGGAATATGATTTTCACTAATTTTCACTTGCTTCCGTGAGCCCAATCCAAACAATCAACTGAAAATGCTTCATAAGCTCAAACGTCTATTTTCGCGTCGACCGCAGACAATAGAGGAGCTCCTGCCCTATCCGGACGGTAAGCGCTACTACCGAGAACAGCATGAACTTCGCCGGGAGTCCATCGACCCCGATGCCCTGAAAGTCATAAATCGCCTGAATCGCAATGGTTATCGCTCTTACCTGGTGGGAGGCTCCGTTCGAGATTTACTTCTCGGGCGCAAACCGAAGGACTTCGACATCGTAACTTCGGCCACGCCGACCCAGATCCGCAATCTGTTCTCCAACAGTCGCGCCATCGGTCGCCGTTTCAAAATCGTACACGTCATTTTTCACAAGAAAATCATCGAGGTTTCGACTTTTCGCAGCCTGCCCGCTCATCGCCTGACGGGCAAGCTGGAGAAGGACGAAGACCTGATCATGAAAAGAGACAATCAGTACGGTTCGCCCCGAGAGGACGCGGCTCGACGTGATTTCACCGTAAATGCTCTGTACTTCGATCCTCGGAACGAAAGTATAATCGATTTCGTCGGCGGATACGACGACATCATGAATCGCCGAATTTCCATCATCGGAGACCCCGGCATATCCTTTCGCGAAGACCCCGTCCGCATGTTGCGGGCCGCCAAGTTCGCCGCCCTGCTGGAATTCCAGATGGACGGCGCCTGCATGAAAGGCATTCGCAAGAATCGCGCGGAAATCGCCAAGGCTTCTCCTTCGCGCATGCTGGAAGAGTACAATAAAATCTTTCGCACGGCGCGCACGGCCGAGGTTTTTAATTCCTTCGCCTCTTGCGGATTGCTGGAAGCGCTCTTCCCGCGTCCCTGGTCGGAACGAGAAGCCGAGAGCAAGGCCGCGCCCTTTGAGGAAACCTCCATGGGCCGGCGGCTCTACGTAGCCGACCGCATGCTGAGCGAAAGGGAAGACCTGACCATCAATATTATCTTCGCGTTGATTTTCGCGGATCTGATCAAGGACATCCTGAACGGCCGCGTTACGAAGAACGTCGTGGAATATATTCGCTCGCGCCTGGAACCCATCTGCAAGGAAATGAACATCCCGGGTCGGGATCGGGATCGTTTGATCCAGGTCTTCGCGGCCCAGAGTCGCTTTTCCAATACCACGGGCCGGCGTCGCAACAAGCCCGAGTTCTTTCGGAACAAGATCTTCTTCTACGAAGCGTTCATGGTCTACAAGATCATCGCCATCAGCAACAAGGACGAGGAAGCCCAGCAGAAAGCCATGTTCTGGGAAATCGGATTACGCGCTCGACCTCCCGAAAACGGAAAAGTCATCAGTACCTTTCCGCCCAATCGCAAGCGCCCCGGCGGGCAACGAGGCGGCTCGGGTGGAGGGCGCAAGGCAGGCTCTTCCGGCAAGAGCTCTTCCAGCAAAAGCTCCTCGGGCAAGGGCGCGTCCCGTAAAGGTGGCGGCGCCGCTTCCTCCGGCGGCCAGGAAAACCGCGAAGGCGGCAAACCGGCGCGCAAGCGCGGAAAGAATCGCAATCGCAAGACGACCCAGGAAGGTCGCAAGAAATAACCGGCCGGCCAGGGCCGGCGGCAGGGTGGAATAAGCATGGAAGCCGAATCGCAGGGGGCCCCGGCGGCCCCGCAAAGCAGCACCGACGCGAAACCCATCGAACTGGACCGACGGGATCGCGTGGCGCTGCTGTTTCGCAAGGCCACCGAAATGAAGGTGGGCACGTTGATTTTGATGGAAGGCGTGGACCTGCCTTCCATCAAGCGCCTGGGAAAACTCTTCGCGAAGATTCTGGACCCGCGGCATTACCATGCCGTTCGCCCGCGCGGTTTCGAAAAGAATCGGCCGCTCCTGTATGAATACTGGGCCGAGCTCCCTCGCCATGGGGACCTGGCGCTCTATGAGCATTCCTACTACTATGCCCTGGCGCGACGCATACGGGGCGGCAAGTTCAAGGGACGCGCCCTCAAACGCGCGTTGAGCGAATTTCAATCCTTCGAAACGACGCTGGAGAACAACGGTTACCTGGTCATCAAACTGAACCTGGAACGAGGCCGCAAAGCCCTGCGCAAGGATTTCGAAAAGAAATACGACAAGAAGCCCGAAGGCAAGATTGTGCGCAAACGCTTCCGTCGATTTCTGGACGGTTACAAGAAGTACACGGAAATCTACGCCGACCTGCGTGAACGTTCAGAGTCGACGGGGACGCCCTGGTTTTCGCCGAAAACCGGAGACAAGCGGGAGCTTGAGGCTTCCGTTCTGGATTTTCTCATCGAATACCTGGAGCAAAAACTGGGTTGCGATTCGCTGGCCGAGGTCCGCGAGTTCGACGAGGCCATGCGCAAGGTACGCGAAATGGCGAAGGGGAATAAAGATGTCACGGCTGGATGAACTGAACCTCGACATTAAGATTTCGCGCGAGCGATACGAATCCGAGCTGGACGATTTCCAGGAAGATATCTCCCGGCTGGCCATTCGTAATTACAGTAAAAAGAGATCGCTGGTGGTGGTCTTCGAGGGCATGGACGCGGCCGGTAAGGGCGGCGCCATTCGTCGCATTACCCAGGCCCTGGATCCGGAGCTGTATCGCGTGATTACATCGGCCGCTCCCAATGAGGCCGAGCGGGCTCATCATTACCTGTGGCGCTACTGGACCCGCATGCCGGAGCCGGGCATGCTGGCGCTCTTTGATCGAAGCTGGTATGGTCGCGTGCTCGTGGAGCGCGTGGAAGGCTTCGCGAAAGAAGAGGAATGGCGACGCGCCTACGACGAGATCAATGAAATGGAACTGGCCTGGACGAACAGCGGCATCAAGGTGCTCAAGTTCTGGCTGCACATCGATCTGGACGAGCAGCATGATCGCTTCAAGGCCCGCGAAGCCAGCCCCTTGAAAAATTGGAAGCTGACCGAGGAAGACTGGCGCAATCGCGAAAAGTGGCCTCAGTACAAGGCAGCCATCGAGGAAATGCTGGAACGCACTTCCACGGGTTTCGCGCCCTGGCAACTGGTGGAGGCCAACGACAAACTGTTTGCTCGTACCAAGGTATTGCGGCTGGTGCGCGCGGCCATGATGGAAATGTAGTCGCGCGCGACTTTTTCTTTCTCGTTTTTCGTTTACCTTTCGCGTCGGCCGCCCATGACAAGATCCGATTATCACGTCGTGCTCATCGACGATGACCCGGAGTTTTTGACCGCCACGGAAATGTTCCTGCGCTCGGAGGGCTTCCGGGTTCACGCGCACACCCGGGCCAAACAGGCCCTGCAGTTGATTCGACGTCTGGAACCGGACGCGGTACTGCTGGATCAGGACATGCCCGAAACCACGGGACTGGAAATTCTGCGCCGCTTGAGGCGATTATCCCTGACCCGCTCCGTCCCGGTGCTTTTTCTCACCGCCAGTCGGGATCCCGAACTGGTTTCCAGGGGCTTTCGCGCGGGACTGGACGATTATATTTCCAAACCCTTTCGCGGCGAAGAACTGGTTCTACGCCTGCGCGCCGTGATTCAGCGCTGTCGGGCCGCGGGTCCCCGGGGCTCGGACGCGGACACGCCGCCGGCGGGCGCCGGCGAACGCATACTGATCTTTCAGACGACGCACTTCACCGCCTTCGAGCGCTCCGACCACGAAGCCCGCGCCGAACTGCGGGGCGCCCGGGGGCGACTGCTTCATCGCCTGGGCGATATCCTTATCCCGGGGGACGACACCGCTCCCATGCATCGCCGCGACGGCATTACGCTGCTCTTTCCCCGGGAAGTTCGCGAAGATCGCATCGGGCGAGCCCTGCGCGCCGCCAATCGCCTGCCCGTCCTGAATCTGGAACGCGATTTCCTGGCGCCGACATCCGCGACGGACCCTGCCCTCGCCCGTTTCCCCTGGCCGCGCTTTCGCCTGCTGGACGTTCGCCTCTCCGCGCAAAGCCCGCGAAGCATTTCAAAGCTGCTGGAGAGCCTGGCGCTGGAATTGGAGGACGGCGGCGAAGATTATCTTCGCGTGGATTTTTAAGTTCGACAAGCGGAACAATGGATTTCATCCTGCGCCGTCGTTCCGTAGTAAGGTTCATCACGCTCGTCCTTGGACCCGCACACCATTCGACCTTTTGACCATTCCTCAACCCGCCATCCGGGCCCGTCCGCCGGGGGCGATGTGCTCGTACACCTCATGGGCATCCCGGGGTTCGCGGCTGGGGCGCTGGACCAGGTAACCCTGCACGAAATCGCAACCTATGGAGCGACAGGCATTGAGCTCCGCGCGAGTTTCCACGCCCTCGGCCACGACGCGACGACCCATGACGTGGGCCATGTCCACAATCTTGCCGATGAACAGCATCTTGCGCGAATCATGATCAATACCGTCGATGAAGAAGCGATCGATCTTAATCAGGTCCGGCTGGGAGTGATACAGTAAACGCAGACCCGAGTAGCCCGCGCCGAAATCGTCCACGGCGATACCATAGCCCTGGGACTTATAGAGTTCGAGAACCTTCTGAGTTTCCTGGTAGGCGCGAAACTCGTAGCGTTCGGAAATCTCGAAAATCAAGCGCCCCGGTTCCAGATCGAATTCCGCCAGCAGGCGCGACGTATTGCCGGGAGAATAGTCCGGCATCTCCAGCACGCGATTATCCAGGTTATAAAAAAGACGGGTGTGAGCCAGGTCCAACGCCGTAAATTGCTCCACGGCTTTCCTGCGCAGACGCAAATCGCTTTGATAGAGAACTCCGTCGCGCCAGGCCTGATCAAAGAACCCATGAGGCGAAGCGAAACCCGCCGCGTCGTGTCCGCGCAGGAGCGCCTCAAAGGCGAAGGTCTTGCCGGTATCAATATCCACGATGGGCTGAAGCGCGAAATTCAGCTCCCCGAGAATACCGTTCCAATCATGGCCGTTACCCATAAGTCCGGAAGGTAATGGGGAACCGTGACAAATAAAATACGGGGTACTTACTTTTCAGTTGGGAAAAAAGCGCGCAGTTTGTCCACGGCGGTCGCGACGGAGATGGAGGTATAAGGCTTTGAGAGAAAACTCGTCGCCCCATGGAGCAGCGCCTGCTCCAATCCCCGGCGATCCTCATCGGCCGAGACGACCAGAATCGGGACGTCATTGCCCCCGGCGCGAAGCGCCTTCAGGAAGTCCAGCCCGCTCGTGCCCGGCATATGAATATCCAGGGTGATGAACTGGGGATCGAATTCACGACAAAGTTCGCCGGCTTGTTTGGCATTATCCGCGTGGCGATACTCGGCCTCCTGAAAATTGGGTTCCAGGAACCTTTGCAGCGACTTGCGGATTATTTCGGAATCGTCTATGATTAGAATGCGCATCGAAATGAGTATGGTCTCGAGTAATTACAAAAGCAGCTTGCGCATGCGTTCCAGCGCGGCATGGATTCGAATTTGCTCGAGCATGCCTTCGCACAGGCGAAGCGTATCATTGAGCAGGGGCACCAGCACCCGCGCCCACTCTTCCGGCATGACGCCCTTGTAAAACTCATCATTGGGATCGGGTTGCAAGCCGTAGGTATCCACCAGGGCGTCGTGAAGCAGCGAGATCAACTTTTGATTCACGTGACCGTGATTCCCCGTAAGTTCGTCCGCTTTCTGAAGATAGTCGCCGATTTCCTGGATCATCTGCCGCTCGTCCGTGCTCATGCCTTCGCGGGAACTCAGGGTCTGGTAGGCGGCGATGAACGTTTCATAGTCGCTCATGATCTCGTTTTTGAGACCGAGGCCGAAGCGAATGAAACGCAAAATCCCAATCCAATGCCGCGGCGCTTCCCGCCTGGCGTTTGCGTCGTCGAAGATTCGGCGCAGGTCCATGCCGTCGTCGTCGATACGCTCCAGCATATCCAGGACATGGGGCACCTGCTCCTTGACCAGGGCGTTGAGCAGGTTGCCCAGGATGTGCTTGTACTGTTGAATGAGCTGGGAATCCATTGCAATCGGCTCGTCCGGCGCTACTTACGCTCTACGATTTTTACGGATTTCATTCGGCTCTGGTGATTTCCGGCTCGGATGATTTCGTCCAGAATATTCGCGCCCGTGACCAGTTCTCCGAAGACGGTGTGCATGCCGATGAGGTGGGGCGTATCCACCTGGTTGATGAAGAACTGGGAACCATTGGTATTGGGACCG
>CAZGYS010000380.1:0-6584 GCA_964530305.1 uncultured Leptospiraceae bacterium | reverse complement strand
AAGCCGGGGAGAACAGGGCGATTTTCAGGCACGGGCTCGTTACGACATGGAACTGGTGGAGCAGGGGGGAATTTTACCTGTTTTGCGACGTTCACGAATCAGCGACATTGAGCCGGAGGCAACCCGCGCATTTAAGCGAACGCGTGAAAAAAACCTGGCCTCGTTCCTTGCTCATTACTGGTTGGCCCTCGAAAACGAACACTGTCGGGAATACGCAAGATATGAGCTGGTGCTCGCTCCGCATTGCGAAATCCGGATTGGAAACCGGCCAACGACCATGAATCGCGAAGGCTTTCAAGACTTGTTAAAAAGCATGACTTTCGCTGAGTCGGTTCCCCCCGTGGAAAAGATCATCGCAACCCGCGGCGATAATGGGCTTGATATTTCCTGGAGCCGGGGCATGAAGAATGGAAAAGGGCTTCACGAATACCGGTGGAAGGCCAGGGACCGCGGCGCGAATTTTCCCGCGCTCGTTGAGATGACGTTAAGCGATGTGTAAACATACGCAAATCCATTTTAATTTAATATAGTTTCGCCATTCTTTAAGTATACATTTGTTTTATCCTTGCGTCGCGCCTCGGGTGTAGTATCTAACGAAGTGCGGGAACGAGATATTTATGGAATCCAGGGAACTGCGGGAATCAAATCAAACGGATAAGTCGAATACCTTGAAGAAGGTAGAAGACGCACGCGAAAAGCTGAATCAAGTTTCGCCCGCTTTTTGTCTGGCAAAGTGGGACCAGATGAGCCTGCACCTGCACGCGTCCCAACATCAAGCGTGTCATCTCAGCGAAGCCAATCCTATTGACGTGCCTTCTCTCGAGAAAAATCCCCTGGGATTGTACAATTCCTCGGGTATGAAAAAAACTCGTACATTACATACCCGGGGCGTACGCAGCAAAGGCTGTAATTATTGTTGGAAGGCGGAGGACCGAGACCAAAATTCGGAGCGTTACTACAAATCCGCGAATTGGTCCATGCATCGCTACGACGAATTCAGTCGCATGAAAGGCAATGAGGACACATTGCCCAGTTATCTGGAAGTTTCTTTTTCCAACGCCTGTAATTTTAAGTGCTCATACTGCAGGTTCGCTTTCTCCAGTTCCTGGCGTAAGGAATTGAAAAGCATGGGTGATTATCCCACCGACGATCACTATCATGAATTGCCGCCGTCTTACCAGCCGATTCGGGAAAAAGGCAGTCCCCTGGTCGAGGCTTTCTGGAAGAGTTTTCCGGAAGTCTATCCGGGTTTGCGCTTGCTTCGCGTTACCGGAGGGGAGCCCCTCTTGCATGGAAGTCTCTATCGCCTCCTGGATTATATCCAGGAACATCCGGCTCCCATACCTCACCTGGCCGTAAATACGAACCTGGGCGTAAGTCGTCGTATTCTGGACCGTTTCATTGAACGCCTGCGACGGTTACGCGAAAAAGAAATGGAATTCCTGGAAATCTATACCTCCTGCGATAACCATGGAGCGCAGGCCGAGTACCTTCGCCATGGTTTGCGCTACGAATACTGGTTGAAGAATTGTCGATATATTCTGGAAAGTTTGCCCGACATTCAATTGAATATAATGTGCACTTTCAGTAATCTTTGCCTGACGTCCGGGTTTACGCGATTTCTACGGGACATACTGAAATTGAAACAAGACTACGCAAGCGACATCAGGCCGTTCCCGGTATACATTAATTTCGAAATATTGCAAAATCCATCCTATCAAAGTATCAAGTGCCTACCCCTGGACGAATCCATCACGGATCTCGCGCGTGGTTATCGAGATTTCATGCTTGATCATCCGGCGGATCCGGGACAGGCCAGGGGCGGCTTTATTTATCAGGAAGTGGACCTGATGAACCGAATCGTGGCCCTGCTGGAGAATAGAAAAAAACCTGAGAATGTAGACGCGGCGAATTTTTACGCGTTCTTCAACGAGCATGACCGGCGACGCGGTACGAATTTTCTGCAGGCTTTTCCGGAACTGAGCGAATGGTATGCGTATTGTAGCGACAAATTCGATTTAAGGGAGGAGGCTCGGGGTGTTCTGGACGATCGTCTTTTCATCTGATCCGCCGTTTGCTTTCGGCCATGATAAACATTTACCAACCGGACGTCGGTAGCGAGGAGCTGGAAGCTGTCGGGCATGTTTTCGAATCTCGATGGCTGGGCCGGGGCGAACGCACGCGCCGCTTTACGACGGAATTCGCGCAGCGAATTGGTGTTTCGGCACGCAACTGCATTACCGTAAACTCCTGCACGGAAGCTCTGTTCCAGATCATTGAGTTATTGTTTCTTCAAGGCAAGGTTAAGGTGGGCGATGAAGTCGTACTTCCTTCCATTCACTATGTCGGGGCCGCCCACGCGGCCGCCTATCGCGGATTGAGTCCCGTATTCTGCGACGTGCGGCCGGATACCATGAACACGACTTTGCCGCTGTTGCGCGAAAGCATCGGCCCTCGAACGCGCGCGGTGATTCTGCTGCATTACGGCGGTTTTCCCTGCGATGATATAGAAGCCATTGTCGAATACTGTGGCGAAAACAATATCGTGTTGATCGAGGACAGTGCCGCGGCACTGGGTGGCACCCTGAACGGCAGGCCGCTGGGAACCTTCGGCGATTACGGAGTCTGGTCCTTCGACCCCATGAAGATCATAACCACCGGAGACGGCGGCATGATCTACGCGAAAGACGCAACCGGTATTTCGGTGCTGGAGAGCCTTCTCTACACCGGGCATCGCATCGAGGATTTCGGATTCGCCGGCAGGGACGCCAGCGACACCTGGTGGGAGCTCGACGTGAATTTTCCCTCACGGCGGTCCATAATGAACGATATCGCGGCGGCCATGGGCCTGGAACAGCTGAAGAAACTTGACGCGTTTCTGAAGCGAAGGCGTGAGATATTTCGAACATACGAAACGGGTTTTCATCGGGGGTCGGGTATCGAGCCCTGTAGAAGCCTGTTCGCGGAGAAATCCAGGGCTTCGCATCAGTTCTATTGGATTCGCCTGGAGAGTTCCGAGCTTCGCGATGCTCTGGCGGTATATCTTAAGGGGAAGGGTATCTATACAAATGTCAAATACTACCCCCTGCACAAGTTACGCATTTACGGTGGGGAGACTTGTCCGCTCGACCGGTTTCCCGGCGCGGAAGAAGCATTTGCTCGCACTCTGTGCTTGCCGAATCACCCGAGCTTAACGGATGAGGAAGTAGACTACATAATTCAATCCGTGCTTGAATTCCCGAAAGACGCGTCGCAAAGGGTCGCGATATGAAGGTCCTTTCCCGTTTTATGGGTGACGGGTTGCTTCTGGAGCCGCGGGTACATGAGGATGGTCGCGGATGGTTTTACGAAAGCTGGAACGAACGCGATTTTCGCGAATTGGTGCCGCAAGCAGGCGTCTTTACGCAAGATAATCATTCACGATCAGCGCATGGAGTTCTGCGGGGACTTCATTATCAAGAAACGAAACCGCAGGGCAAACTTGTACGCGTTACCGTCGGTGAAATTTTCGATGTGGTAGTGGACCTTCGGGAAGACTCGACCGCGTTCGGGAAATGGGTCGGTTTTAAGTTAAGCGCGGAAAATAAACGAATTCTGTGGGTGCCCCCCGGATTCGCCCACGGATTTCTTACCCTGGATAATGAGACGGAAGTCCAGTACAAGACGACGGACTACTATGCTCCCGACGATCAACGTACCATCGCCTGGAATGACGCCGACATCGGCGTCTCCTGGCCGATCGCTGGAGAACCTATTTTATCCTCGGCGGACCAGGCCGGTCGCCGGTTAAGGGAGCTTTTTCCCGAGCACTTTCGCGCAAAGACGGCGTGATTTAACCGCCGGCTGTTTTCGGGGTCTTTTTGAGGTCTTCGCCCAGGGCTTGCTCCACGTCGGCGCTCACGTCTCGAAAGGCGATTCCCACGCCGCCTTCATCCATGCGCACGATTCCGCCGGCGAGATCGTAGGCGTTCCCGTTCAGTTCGAAGTTGATCAGCACCGGATCGCCCGGCGACAAATCGCAATCAACCCAGTTGACGAACAGCCCGCGACGGCTCATGTCCCTGGACTCGAATTCAAGATCGTTAACGCGAACCGAAACGCTGACGGGGCGTCGGATCTGGTAGCGCCAACCCCGGGGGTACATTTTCATGTAGGGCGCGGAGATGTCCTTCCAGGTGAAATAGATGATGGCCGTCACGCCGAAGATGGTCATGAACAGAGCTCCCAGATTGTACACCGAGAAAGTCATGAAGAACACGACCAGGTTGTACAGGCTGAGCGCCCCGGAAAAAAACAGAGTCAGCCACCAGCCCCATTTTTTCACCATCAGCAAACCGATCCCGGTCAGAACGGCCAGGCCCAGGAAGGCCAGCTCGATGGGATTCAAGGAGCGAAAGATGATCTGATAGTAGCGCGGCGAAACACCCTGGGCGAAGGCCGCCCCCAGGTAGTTGATGATCGGCAATGCCAGAAACAAAACCCCGAACAACTTGAGAGTCCAGGGACGGCGAATCCGCCGGCGACGTTCTCTTCCGCCGACGGATTGCTTTTGGTCTTTACTCGTGTTCAGGGTTTCACTCACCAGGGTTATCCTCTTACGGTAATTGTCGGCAGTGGGCCTGGGCCACGTTTTCAAAGGCACTGCTGGTAAACTGACAGGGCGCCGGCGGAACCGGGACACCGGACGACCATGCGCAATTGGCCGTATTACCGGACATGGACGAACCCGTGACATTGGTAAATACGCGCCCGGACCATCGCAGGATGATACCGCAAGCGCAAACAGGACACCAGTAGTCATAGTCGGAACGGATGTTGGAACCGCGATGGCAGTTCATGGATTCCAGCTGATGGGTCGGCGGGCAGGTAGCGCTGGCGTTGGCTCCCGAAGTTCGCGTGCTGACGTACATGAGCGGGCAGGTGTCGGTGTTGCAAGCGACGCTGTCGGTGTTGTTGCCCAGGCATCCCAGGCCCGGGTTATCACAGTTACGGGTTCGCGTTCGCGTGCCGCCTCCGCAGGTGGCGCTACACGCGCTCCAGGCTCCCCAGGGCCCCCAACCGGCCGTGCCCTGCAGCGTGGTCGCGAGAACCGCGCCGCTCCAGGTACCACTCTGGCTGACTTCGTCGAAGGCACGAATACAGAAATGATAGGTCTGATTCTGATTCAGGCCGTTTACGGTATAGGCCATGCCCGAACCGGCGGGCAGACTCGTGGGCGGATAGCGTTTGTCCGCGGCCGCGATGCAATCGGCGTCACTGGTGATGGGCAATTGCGAAATACCGATTTCGTAGTGGGTCGGCAGGCCGACATTGCCGTCGTCGCCCACGGCCGTCCAGGTGAGATTGACGTGGTCGACGCCGCCGGGCACCGCGTTCAGGTCGGTAACATTCGCGGGCGCCGAAAGATCCTGCGCCAGCCCCGTGACGGTCACGGTAGTGATTCCGGCGCGATTGCCGCCGCCGCACGTACCCGCGTCGTCCGTGAAGATCAACTGGAAGGTATAGGGTCCGGCCACATCCAGGGTAACCGAAGCGCTCAGTGAATTGGCCCCGCTGATGCTTCCATCCGTTACATTGGACGTGATGGGTTTATTGACGACCGTCCAGACGATGTTATAGTTCCCCGTATTCGCGCCGCAACCTATGGCGTCCGGATCGATGGAGGCGGTGCCGTCCAGAGTCAGGGGCAGGGTAACCATTTTCGTCGGATCGGCCGTGGCCGACATGATGGGCGGAATATTCACTACGGGCGTGGACGCAACGAGCACACCGTTCCAGGAAGAACGATTGCCGGAAGCGTCGGATGCACGCACGCAAAAGAAGTAAGTCGTGTTTTCGGACAAGCCGGACACCAGAAATCCCACCGGTGTACCCGCCGCGCCGCTCACGTTATTGGGGACCACGATACCGCTGTCGCAATCGCCGTCGTTGTTGATGGGCGTCGTGGCGTAGCGAATTTCATAGGCTTGCGCGGAGCCGGTCATGTTGTCGTCGCCCACGGCCGTCCAGTTCAGCTGCATGCGATTCGTCCCGGAAGGCACCGCCGTTACGCCGGCGATATTCGCCGGAGGTACGGCGTCCGGCGCGGCCGAGGTCGTGGTTGAAACGCTTCCGCTCCAGGTATTGCGATTGCCGTTGGCGTCATACGCCCGCACGCAATAGTAATAAGTTGTGAGCGCCGCGTGGCCCACGAGATCCAGGGTCTCCACGATGCCGGCCGTTTTCGGCACCAGACTGTGAGCCAGCGGAGCGGCCGCGTTACAGGAAGCATCGTCATTGATGGCCGTCGTGGAGCGACGAATCTCGTAGGCGGAAGCGCGACCGGCGGCTCCGTCATTGCCGGGCGCGGTCCAGCGCAGGCGCACGACATTGGCCGAATTGGGCGTGGCCGTGAGATCCGAAATGGCGCTGGGCCCGACCGAATCGGCGACCGTCACGGAGGCCACGGCGTTCATGGCGCCCACCGTAGCGGATACGCCCGCAACGCCGGGGTGGTTCGCCTGGAACAGAGCGCTGGTGAGCGCTCCCACGGGCGAACCATTCAGGGCGTTACCGGTGGTGGCGAAACTCGGATTCACGAAACG
>CAZGYS010000379.1:1067-6588 GCA_964530305.1 uncultured Leptospiraceae bacterium | reverse complement strand
GACCATAACTTACCCGTTGGTAAGCCCTTTCCCCGCATCACGAGCTGATAAAAACCCATAAGATGCACGCCGTTCACCGGAAATATCGCCAGATCGACAGCTCCTTTGCGTTCATGATACTCGCCAGGCGGCGACAGGTCACGAGCTTCGCTGCCGAAGAAGATCGACGTATCGTCGAATCGAATCATCCCTCAGTTCAATTGCGCTTCCATGTAATCTTTACCACGAAAGGTCAGTCCTTGAAAATTACCTGAATCACCCGGTTCATCTCTATAGAGAAAATCTCCGATGAGCGGCTTCGCATCAAAATTCCCTTCGAAGCAAGGTTCAACGCGTTCGATTGCTCCACTGCAAGATCCATTGATCCTGTAAGACCCGAAGCGACCAGAAAATCCGACAGCTTTAGCAACAGGTCACCTTCCCAGTTGGTATCAGCATTCTCTGCAAATCGCATTCCGATCCCGAGGATCTCGGCTCCATGATCCGTCATGCTGATAATGGGCACCAGCTCGCCGGACCAATACTCGAACACCTTCAGAACCGCCTGCCCGGGATTTTCCATTCCGGGGTCTTTCAGGGCGTCCAGAGCGGCCTGAAAGATTTCCTCAATGTAGGTGGTCAGCACCCATTCCAGAACACCCTCTTTCGATCCGAACCGCTTGTAGATCGACTGCCGGGATAGGCCCGCAGCACGCGCGATGTCTTCCATCGAGGTCTTCGGCACCCCGTTCCGGGAGAAAAGCATTAGTAGATCCCTTGGCTGCATTCTTGCCCTCCGCACAAGAATTGACATTTTTTTCACTTTTGTCAACGTCAAGTTTACATTTTAAACCTATTTTGACATTAATAGGTTGACAATTTTGCGAAATAATGTAAACTATGATAGTCAAAAACGACAAGTCAACTCGCTTTAAGAGGAACAATGTATGAAAGACCAACCAATCGTGCAATCAGGCTTCAAAACCTGGAGTGTCGATCAGCTCCCCGATCTGACCGACAAGACCTATCTCATCACGGGCGGCAATCAGGGCCTCGGTTTCGAAACCGCGAAGTATCTCGGTCACAAAGGGGCCAACCTGATCCTGGCCTGCCGTTCGCCGGAGAGAGCCGAAAAAGCCCGGCTCGACCTGAAAAACCGGATCAAAGGGCAAGTCGATGTGGTGCAGCTCGACCTGAGCGATCTCAAATCCGTGCGCAGTGCCGCCAGGGATTTGCACCGGCGCTTCGATAAACTCGACGCGGTGATCAACAACGCAGGCATCATGCAATGCCCGCCGCAAAAGACGAAAGACGGGTTCGAGATGCAGGTCGGCACCAATCACCTCGGGCACTTCCTGTTCTCCGGACTGCTGCTGGATCTGGTCGAAGCCGCAGGCGGGCGGTTCGTCACGCTCACGAGTGTCGCCAATCGATCCGGCGCGCTCGACTTCGACGACTACATGTCCGAACGAAAATACTCGCCGACCGGGGCTTACGTCCAGGCGAAGGTATCCAACCTGCTCTTCGCATTCGAACTGGACCGTCGTTTGAAAGCAGCCGGCAGTCCGGCGATTTCGATCGCCTGTCATCCGGGGTATTCGAACACCAACCTACAGAGCAGCGGCCCGGCCGGACTGCTGAACTTGATCTACAAAGTGGTCAACCCGCTGTTCGCACAGCCTCCCGCCCAGGGCGCGCAACCGACCGTACTGGCGGCGGCCGGCAAAGAAGCTAAACGCGGAGCCTACTACGGACCGCAGAACATGAACGAATTTCGCGGGCCGGCCGGTGACGCGAAGGTGCCGGCCCACGCTCTGGACAAAACCGCCTGGAAGCGCCTCTGGGAATTGAGCGAGGAACTGGTCGGATTCAAATGGAAGATTCCGGCGCAGTAAACTCCATAACAACGCAATGAGGTCAGAAACATGAAAACATTCGAAGACAAAGTCGTAGTCATTACCGGCGGCGCGACCGGCATCGGTTTCTCGCTCGCCAAACGCATCGGCCAGGAGGGCGCGCGGATCGTAATCGCCGCGCGGCGCAAAGACCGGCTGGAGGAAGCCGTCGCGAAGCTGGCCGTCATCGGCATCGATGCGACCTATAAAGAATGCGACGTTGCCCGGCTCGCCGATGTCGAAGCGCTGGCTGATTATGCGTGGGAGCGCCACGGACGCGTCGATGCCATCATCAACAATGCCGGTATCCCACCTCTGATCAGCACGGCCATTGACGCCCGGTTCGAAGACATCGAACGGGTCTTTCGTGTCAATGTCTATGGCGCCTGGAATGGAGTTTCCGTTTTCGGCAAAAGGTTTCTCCAGGCGAAACGTCCGGCCGGAATATACACCGTCGGGTCGGAGAACAGCCTGTTCAACGGGGTGCCCGGCGGTTCGGCCTACATTGCAGGCAAACACGCCCTGCTCGGCATGATGGACGCCTTACGCATCGAAGTACCCGACTACATCCATGTCGGCCTGATTTGCCCGGGCTTCGTCAAATCCGAGATCGGCGAAAACATGGATCTGGCGATGGACACGGACCGGTTCACCGCCATGGTCACCGAACAGATGAAAGCCGGCGCGTTCTACATCGTTTCACACGCTCATAATATGGTACATATCGATAAGCGTTATCAAGAGATTGCCGGCGCCTATAAAAAGTTCGCACCCCGTTACGACGGCGACGAAGAATTCGATGTGTGGAGCATCGGCGCAAATGCCGGCCAATCGATCCTGGGACCTCAGTAAAAAGGCGCATTAGAGCTTCGGTGAGCCAGGATGTTAGAGTAGTGCTACGCACTGCATGTAGATTTCCTGCTTGCTTCGGCCCTTTCCCGATGTTCGACAGCGTCGTTCCCGATCTGCCACCACCGAACACCGGATCTACCAGGGATTTTGTGATTTTGACCATGGACCCAGGCCACCATATATGAGTATGCTGGGTCTATCGAAACGGTCGCATATTGGGCTTTTGCTCCGGGATTCTGGGCGCGAGATGGTCGTTCGGACGCCTGCATGATCCACAGGAAGAAAGTTAAGCTTGAAACTTGCTTACTTACCTTTTTCCGCGAAGCAAAGGTGCAACCAATACTGTGTGCCGTTAACTCAGGAAAGAGGTAAATACATCATGAGCAAGAAGAGAGTAACTTTCAAGTCCTTCGGAGTAGACCTGGTCGGCGATCTGTACCTTCCCGAAGGTTTTGATGAGAGTAAAAGGTATAAGGCAATCGTAGGGGCCAGCCCGTTCCCGCAAGTTAAAGAGCAAATTCCTGCGACGTACGGCCCGGCAATGGCTGAAAGAGGGTTTATCTACTTAGGATTTGACTATCTGGGAATGGGTGATTCACCGGCATTACCAGGCGAGCATAAACAGTCGCGGTATATGTTTCGACTCATCGAAAATACCTGGGATGCAGTTTCCTATTTAGGAACGCTTCCTTATGTAGGCGAAATTTATGGCCTTGGAGTTTGCCAGGGTGGTTCAATAATCGCATCCGCAGCCGTCACTGACCATAGAATTAAGAAAATTGCAACGGTTTCAGGCATGATGGCAGCCGACGGTTTCCAGTGGCTTGGTCGAGAAGTAACAGATCCACAAATTGCGGCAGCAAACGCTTCAATGCAAAAGCAATATGAAACTGGAGAGCCGGATTACGTAGCACCATTCGGACTTAATGATGAGCAAACAAGAGAAGAATTCGTTCAAGCCGCGCCATATCCGGCCATGGCGGGAGGTGGCCTTGTAGTGCGCGTATAACAATGTCTTTGAAGGCCGCCTCCGACGCCATATTTTTTAAATCCATATTGCGGCGATCCTCTTAACCCGAAAACCGTTTGGACGCTCATCGGGGCGGGCGCCTCATCAGTGTAAATCAATGCTTCGACTCACCGCCATAATCGTGATAGCTTTCATGTTTTTGACCGCGCTGAACTGCCTGCTGACGGTAACCTTCGCAAGGGAAAGCTAAAGGCGAAGTGTTGCCGGTGCATTCGCCGCGAAGGAAACTCAACACCTCTCCCGGAACTCTCGATACGCCGCCAGAAACTCCTCCGGCGCCTCCAGCATCGGCCAGTGACCAATGCGTTCGTTCAGCAAATGCAGCGAAGCGTCCGGGAGCACCTCGCGAAAGCGTCGCGCCATGTGCCGGCCCGAGTTTGGATCGTGGGGGCCGCAAATATATGCGAGCGGAGTAGCGGTCGTTTGCATGGCGCTGATCCAGCGCGATTGATGCCGTTTTTTCTCAAAGATCAATCGCCCGATGCGATAGGCGATGCTCTTGCCTTCATCGTGGTTCAGAATCCGCCAACCCTGATCAAGGTAGCCGTCATCAGGCTGCGTATCCGGACCAAAAAGAGCGCGTACATTGCGTTCCACCGTTTCGCGGCTGATACCGCGACTCAACCGGCGGCCGAACCAATCCGGGCTCTGAGACAAGAGACGCTGAATCAAGCGCGGGCGATAGACATCGCTGAACAGCCCGCCGTTCACGAAAGCAACGCCGCGAAGACGCGGGGCGGCGGGACCGGCCGTACCTTCCTGCGCGCGCGCCAATAATTCCTGAACGACGCTCACACCCAGATCGTGAGCCAGAACGTCCACGGCTTCGATGCCCAGATGGGCTGAAAGATCTTCGACCACGCGAGCGTAGGCGGCGAAGCTGTACACGTCGGCATCGGGCTTCGCGGAGTAACCCAGACCCGGCAAATCAAACAGGATAACGCGATGTTCGCGAGCAAGTTCAGGCACGACCCGGTGCCAATCGGAACTGTTAAAGGGATACCCATGAATCAGGAGCAGGTCCGGACCCGTGCCGTGAACTTCATAGTAGATCCGGCCGTCCCTGGTTGCCAGGAAAAGACCTTCGGATGTGGTTGTTTCATTCATTGCGATTCCTCCGGGTATAAGCTTACCTGAAACTCCCGGAGAAGTATTGGAAGAACGTGCAATGGCGGAGGGCATTTTTTATGAGCCAAAACCGAGGCCCGTGAGTACATTGGCCGTTCGCCATGATTTCCTTCGACAATACTTACACCCAACTACCCGAACAATTCTATGCCCATGTAGAGCCGGAGACGGTATCGCAACCCGGTCTTTTTGCTTACAATGAAGAACTGGCGCGAGAACTGGGCATCGACCTCTCGGCCCTTTCGCAAGCCGAACGCGCCGATTTGTTTACCGGCCAGTCGGTCCCGGAGGACGCGAGCTCCATCGCGCTCGCCTATGCCGGTCACCAGTTCGGCAACTTCAATCCCCAGCTGGGCGACGGGCGCGCCATTCTACTGGGCGAAGTGTCTGCGCCCGACGGCCGGCGCTTTGATATCCAGCTCAAGGGTTCCGGGGCGACCCCGTGGTCCCGGGGAGGCGACGGCAAGTCCTGGCTGGGCCCGGTGATCCGCGAATACATCGTCAGCGAAGCCATGCATCGCCTGGGCGTCCCGACGACACGAGCCCTGGCCGCGGCCACGACCGGCGATCAGGTTTATCGAGAAGAAGTCTTGCCCGGCGGGATATTCACCCGCGTCGCCGCCGGCCATATTCGCAT
>CAZGYS010000379.1:0-1047 GCA_964530305.1 uncultured Leptospiraceae bacterium | reverse complement strand
TTTGCCGCTCGCCGCGATACGGAGAGCTTGAAGCTTCTGGCCGACTATGCGATCAATCGCCATTATCCCGAATGCAAGGAGGCCGCGAATCCTTACCTCGCGTTTCTGGAAGCGGTCGGAAGAAGGCACGCCGCGTTGGTAGCCAAATGGATGTCACTCGGCTTCATCCACGGCGTCATGAACACCGACAACATGTCCATCTCGGGCGAAACCATCGACTACGGCCCGTGCGCGTTCATGGATACGTTTTCGCGTGACAAGGTCTTCAGCTCCATCGACCGGGGCGGTCGCTATGCCTACGGTAATCAGTTGAACATCGCCAAATGGAACCTGGTGCAATTGGCCAACTGCCTGGTTCCGCTGGTCGATGCGGAGGCCGAGAAGTCGGTCAAGCAGCTCGAAGAGTGCATCAGCGGGTTCATTGCGATTTACGAGGAAGAATGGTTGCGCCACATGGCGCGAAAGTTCGGTATCTTCGAAGCCATGCCCGAGGACGTAAAGATCGTTCAGGCCTTCCTGGCCCACCTCGAGGAAGAGCAACTCGATTTTACAATCAGCTTTCGCGAACTAACCGAAGGGGGCGACGCGCCCGAAACGATTCGCGAACCCTTGCGCAAGCGCCTGGAGGAACAATCGCACACCCATGACGAAGCCATGGAGCTGATGCGACAAAACAACCCCGTTTACATTCCCCGCAACCACCAGGTCGAACGAGCCATTCAGGCGGGAGTCACGGGCGATTTTTCGGTTTTCGAGCGCATGAACGCATGCCTCAACGCGCCCTTTGATAGGCGCGATGAGTTCGCCGAGTTCGAACTAGCGCCCGAACCCCGGGAAGTCGTTACGGCGACTTTTTGTGGGACTTAAAAGGAGAACAAAAAGGCGATTCGATTCGCTCCCGGCGCGAAGACCTCACTTCGCCTACGTGAGAAATTCCCCCATGGCCTCAGTCAGTTCAGCCGGTTTTTCCAGGGGCGATTCATGACCGCAATCCAGAGCCTTCATAACGGCATTGGGAATACCCGCGGCCAGGACCACGCCTTGCGA
>CAZGYS010000378.1:0-6598 GCA_964530305.1 uncultured Leptospiraceae bacterium | reverse complement strand
TACGCTTTCGGCTATTTGGTTATCACGTGACGTATTGGAGGCATTCCATTGGTCCTGTTGAAGAAGAAAATATAGATACAATTTGAAATGGTGACGAGCATCAATGAATCAGTCAATCAGTGATGATGTGGTGATAGTGAGGGGCTCCATGCCGACTGCATGGCCATCATACGGGCCCTGTCCTGCAGCAAGCTCTCCACCTCTAGTGTCTTCTGCTTCAGCTCCTCATCATGTTTACGATGAGCGTCACTCAGTGATCGGAACAGCTCTATCTTAACCCTTGTCTCTCCAGCCAGTGACGACTTCAGCTGATCACTCTTATCGTTAGCTGCTCTCAGCATAGCACGCCTCTCCCTCAGTTCTTTCTCATGGTCAGCAGTGCGTCGCCTGTACTCATCACGTAACTTAGCTAGCTCGGTCTCTTTGTCAGCGAGCTGTGCCTTGAGATCCTTAACCTCCTCCTGCGTCCATGCCGTACTTGCCCATGGCATCGCGCAAAGTCAGGCCGCTCAGGTCCTGCGCGTTGTGAATGCGCTCGGGCGTAATGCCGCCTACGAGCGCCTCGGATCCCAGCAGACCACCGAAGCGTCCCTCTTCGTCCGAGAAGGCCACCATTTCCAGGCCGAAATTGGTCTGAATGTTTTCCTCGCGTACGCGACGCAGGCACTCCAGCGCCGTGAGTACGCCCAGCGCTCCGTCCAGGTGGCCGGCCGCCGGAACCGAATCGATATGCGAGCCCATGAGTACGCTGGGGCGATTGGCCTGGGTATTCACCTTGCCGAAAATGTTCGCCGCGCCGTCCTGCGCGAACTCCAGATTCGCGTCCTCGATCCGCTGCTTCAACCAGGCGCGCGCTTCCATGTCGGCCTTGCTGAAGGCCATGCGATAAATCCCCATGTCCTCCGATGAGCGACCGATATGGGAGAGCTCGTCGATGTCCTTTTGCAATCTCTTAAAGTTAATTTCCATAAGTCGTTATCTTCAGTAAGTTAGAGGCCGTGCGAAATCCTCAATCCGCCAGCGAAGTTTCCGGCAAGGGCGCGTCCACTACCGTCGTCACTCTTTGCACCAGACAGGTCAGCAGCGCCATGCGCGCGAAGACCGCTCCCCTCGCCTGCGCGAAATACCAGTTGTGGGGCGTCTTATCAAGACTCTCGTCCAGCTCCTCTCCCCGAGCCAGGGGATGCAGGACGATGGCGCCTTTTTTCAAGGGCGATGCGCCGGACAACTTCAAGTCCCCCGTAAGATTTTCGTAGGTGTCCCCCACCCAGGCGATGGAGTTGATATAAACCACGTCCAGGTCCGGCAAGATGTCCTTGAGTTTCTTTTCCACGCGAAACGAAAGACCGGACGCCTCCAGTTCTTCTTTTTGCTCCACGTCGAAAATATCCTCGTGGGGATTGATGATGACGACTTCCTCCACCGCGTCCTTGATCAAGGTCAAAAACAGCAGCAGACTCCGCACCGTGCGCATGCGACCGGGCGTGCCGATGATGCCGATGCGAATCTTTTCAGTCGGATTCGCGTCGGTCAGGCCCGGACGCCATTTAAAGAGCGTATAGAGATCCGCCAGGGATTGCGTCGGATGTTCGTCGATGCCGTTGCCCGCGTTGACGATGGGAATACGCAGTTGTTCCAGCATGTTATAGACGGACAATTCATCGTTATCGCGCAGGACCATGACATCGCCGTAATTGCTGAACATCTCGGCCACGTCCTGGATGCTTTCGCCCTTGGCGATTCCCGTGGTGGCCGGGTCGGTAATGGACATGATGTCTCCACCCAGGCGATGCCAGGCGCTCTCGAATGAAATACGTGTACGCGTACTGGGTTCGTAGAAGGCGCTGATGAGAATTTTTCCGGCCAGGGGTTTGTGCATGAGCTGGGGCATGCATTCATAACTGGCCGCCAGGCGACACAGCTGTACCAGCGTATCATGATCGAACTGACGCGCGGAAACGATATGGCGATTGGCAATGCTCTGCAAAGGCGCGGAATCTTCCTCGATGTGTTCCATCAAGGCGCGAGGACTTTCAATCCCGGCTACGCCGTCGCGCACTTCCACGGGACGCGTCAACAATGGATGCAGCTTTTTTTTGTTCACCAGAGTTTCCCCCGGCGAGCATCGCGAATCAACAATCCGATGAGCACGATGGGCGTGATGGTACACAGCGCCAGCGCGGCGACGACCATGATGGAGAGAAATGAAACCGAAACCGTCATGCTTCCTCCTTCAGGCGCTCCCAATCGTAATCGCGCGGGCTGATTAAAGTCGTAATGAGAACCGTCAGCATGGAAACGGCCGCGCCCACCAGGGCCGCCGTATAAAAACCGATGGCAAAATAAGAAAACAAACCGGACGCGCTGCCCAGAAGCATGGCCAGGGCCGCGCCCATGGCATTGGTCTTGCGCCAGTAGAGACCCGCCGCCACGGGCCAGATGGTCGAGGCCACGAAGGCTCCCGTTAGATGCAGGACTTCGCCCAGGGTTTTGATGTTGGGCAAACAGGCCAGCCAGGTGATAAGTCCCAGCAACAGAATGATGGCCTTCGAAGCCTTGCGAAGTTGTTCGGGAGAGGCCGCGGGATTGAAGTGTCGTTTGTAGACGTCTTCCAGGACGAGATCGGAAGTGGCCGCCAGCAGGGAATCCAGACTGGAAGCCAGGGCCGAAAACACGACGACGAAGACGAGCACGGCGCCGCCCACGCCCAACAGCTTGGCCGCCATCATGGGCCCCACCATGTCCGCCCGAGGCACGTTCAATCCGATGGCCGGCGCCGCCAGGGCGATAAAGCCCGCGGCGATGGGTACGGGCGTCCAGAACAGTCCCGCCAGCAAGTAGGCCTTCTTGCCCACGCCCTTGCCGAAGGCGAAAGCGCGACTCCACCAGACATTGGAGTGGAAGATTTCGCCCATGCCGAACAGCAAATTATTAAACAGAAACATTATGGCGGCCGGGAACAGCAGGTTGAGCAGCTCGGGACGTTCCTTCGTCAGCGCGGCATGCATGTCGTCGAAACCGATATGGGCGATGGCCAGATAACCGAGTACGATAATACCGATGGTGATGATGACGGTCTGAATAAAATCGGTTCCAATGACGGCGCGCAATCCGCCGAGCAGGGTATAGGCGACGCATACGGCTAGAATCACGCTCATCCCGGCGATATAAGGCAAGCCGCTCAAGGCTTCGATGAGAATGCCGCCGGCCATGCCCAGGCTCACCAGCCAACCCGCGCCGTAGAAAAGTGAGATAAGCAGAAAGACGCGCCAGGCGAAATTGCCGTAACGCCGGCGAATAAAATCGCCGCTGGTAAATCCATTGGGCATCAAGGTTCGAATGCGTTCCGCCATGGGCGCGAAGAGAATCAATCCCACCGAACCCAGGCTGTAACCGATCATGCCCCAGATACCCAGTTGATAAGCGAACTGGGGCGCGGCCATGGTCGTGGCGGCCGTAACCCAGGTGGCCATGGCGGTGGCCGTGGCCAATGCCAGACCAACGCTGCGGCCGGCCAGCATGAAGTCCTCGACGCCCGCGACCTTGCGACCCCAGAACCAGCCCAGGAAAATCCAGACCAGACTGAAGAGGACCAGAATGCCTCCGGCCGTCCACGGATCCAGTACGGCGAAATTACCGCTCACTCGCGTGCTCCTTGTTCGCGCTTAACTTTCAGGGAGCCCAGTATAATTAGAATCAAAGTAGCCAGAAAAACCGCGGCGCCGGCTCCCAGAAAAAGAAACGCCTGGTTCAAGGAATGATGGCGAACGCGTACGGTCAAAACTCCCGGCGCGAATTCGCCCTTAACTTCTCGAATGCGATAATAGTAGGTACCGTTGGGCCGCCCGCTCAAGGTGGTGGCTCGGTCTTCGCCGCGATAGACCATGCGAGCATCGCCCCCGTCCGCGCGCGGAAACTCAACCAGCTCGTACACGGCCTTGCTCTTTTTCCCTTCGGCGTCCTTCCAGGCGATGGTATAATATCCGGAGGAAGACTCCAGGGGATTTTTCATGTCGTCGAAAACGGGAGCCGCGCTCACGGGTTGCGAAAGCACGAAGGCGAAAACACAAGCGAAGGCGCAGGCGAAAGAGTAAGACGCGAACGAGTTGGACGCAAACGAGATCTTCGCCCCGGTGAAACCGGTTCCAGCGAAACCGGCCTTAATAAAAGAGACGAAGCGCGTTATCTGTTTTTCCGGGAAAAGCAAAACGATGCGGACAATGGGAAAAAGAATCAGGCGGTTTCGGGAACGTCGTCCGTGCCGATGGGCTCGGCCAGTTCCACGGGAATTACCAGGATCTGGCCGTCTCCCTCGTTATTGGTACCGGCTGTTTCCTGAATAATCTGGACGATGCGATCCACGCGTTCGTCCTCGACGAGCATGCTGAACATGATACGCGGCTCGAATTGAACCGCGTATTCCGCGCCGCGGTAAAATTCACGATGCTTACGATCTCCGATTTCCTGCAGTTGGAAAATGCGCACATCCCCGATGCCCGCGTCCATTAAGGCGGATTTAAGTTCGTCCATCTTGAACGGCTTGATGCTTGCTTCGATTTTCTTCATAAAGAATAATCGAGCCGGCGGTGCAATGCCCTTTGCGAATCATGGCGACGGCAAAACGTTTTCCCGGTTTCAATCCAGTCGGGTGAAAGGTGGTGCTTAATTATTCAGCACTCACCGGATGCGTTTTTCGCGATGCGGATAAACAAAAGAAGTATTACGGAGCCTGTTTGCTCGGTATTGTCAGAGTATTGTTTTCGGGTCCTATGTCAATAGAAAGAATCGCCGTTGAATCGTTTCAAAACTATATGATTTTTCTTTTCGATTCTTTCGACATTAAGAGACGCGAATCCTTCGCGGAAAGTCGGGGCGAAATCGCCGCCGACCAGGGTTTTCCGCGACGAACATTAGAGCGTGTCGAAGGTTTTTTGTTCGTTTTTATTTAACATTTCGGGCGGCGGCGCATCGCCTTTGAGAAAGAAGGGATGCAAGAGAACGAAATGCGCAATCGCCAGCGTTATCGCGCCGGGAATCAAAAACCACGCGATTTCCGCGGCCATGGGCGAATCAAGGGCGCGCAACACGTCGGCGTTTCGCGCCCAATCCGTCGCCGGTCGCGCGGCCAGGGTCAAGCCCAGCGCGGCGGCATGGAGTCCCGTGAGCCATATATGCAGGGAATACTCGAATGTGGACAGGCCTCCCAGACCTCGACGCGCCCGCGATTCCTCGAACAAATCCAATGCTTGCGCGATGAGATCGACGCCCGCAATCGCCGCGGCGAACCACAACAGCGGACCCATGGCCTGGATACCGAACAGTAGATAGGCAATCAGCGGAAAAAGCGCGGCCCTGAGGGCATGAATGCCGTGCTCTCGCCGAGACTCACGCCACGCGAAAAGACGGTATTTCCAAAGATGTAAATAGACGGCGTCGAGAAAAGCCAGCAGCCCGAAGACCAGAAAAACCACGGCGGCAATTTCCTGTATTCTTTCCATTTCTCCTCCCGGCGGAAGAACCCACGGCCTCCCGCCTAAATTTCATGAGTGCACAATAATGCATAGATAGGATATCGACTACATTTAAAAGCATAATTACGCACTTATGCACATAAATTCTTGAAATTTCCGCTGAAATTGGTAGGATGTACAACATGGATCGATTTGAAAAAATTGAGCGGGAGCAGGCGGTTCAGGGCCTGGTGGATGTGCTGGATTCACGCTTACTTACGGCTCTGGCCGAACCGGCGCGGATCGAGCTTTTGAAGGTGCTGGTATTGCACGGGCGGCAGGACGTGGCCGGCGTCGCGGCGAAGCTGCCCCAGCATCGATCAGTGATTTCAAGGCACCTGGGAATCCTGCATGAGGCGGGCCTGCTCACGCGTCACAAAGTCGAGCGCAACGTGTATTACGAACTCGACGGCGGAGCTTGCGTGGGTAAGTTCCGCGACATGCTGGAAAAGGTCGAGGCGATGGTGCGCGTGTGTTGCCCGCCCGCGGAGGCCTGAGCCTTGTGCTCCGGGCCTCACTTTCGATCTAAATGGCGAAACTCGTGTCCGGCCATTCATAACCGCGCAACTTTTCCATTTGCGCGCCGGCTTGTTCCAGTTGCTCCCTCTGGCGCGAAAGCGCCGTGCCGCCCGCGGAGACTTTCTTATCCGCGCTTTTTTCCAGGTCCACGGCGGCTCCGTAGAACCCGTCGTCGCGAAAGTGTTCGGATGCTTGTTGGCGCAATTCGGCGGGGGCGTTACTCAAGAAGCAATTCGCCTCCACGCATAACGCCACCAATCGCCCTACCATGTGATGGGCTTCGCGAAAGGGTACGCCCTTCTCCGCCACCAGCGCGTCGGCCAGGTCCGTAGCCGTGACGAAACCCTTCTCCAGCGAAAGAGTCATCTTATCTCCGTGAAACGTCATTTCGCGCACCATGGCCGTCAACGCGCGAATCACCAGCAAGGCCTGGTAGCGTCCGTCCAACAGCGGCGCGCGGTCTTCCTGGAGATCCCGATTATAAGTAAAAGGCAGCCCCTTGATGTTCGTGAGCAAGTTCATGAGATTGCCGCTCGCGCGCCCGGTCTTGCCGCGAATCAGTTCGGCCA
>CAZGYS010000377.1:0-6604 GCA_964530305.1 uncultured Leptospiraceae bacterium | reverse complement strand
GCCATGGGAGAGAGTCACCCAGCCCACGCCGCCGCCCGCGAGAATGGACAACCAGCTGAAGGAAAGCAAGATCAGTTGGCCCTCCGAGCGCGAATCGAAATTCCACAGATACAGATAGCCCGCCGTGAGGAGGGAGACGCCGACGGCCGCCATGTAGAAGAATCGCAGGGGGTGGTATTCGCGCACCGCCGGCGAATCAGGGACGTCGCTTGTCCCCGGTTCGTAAGGATTGTCCGGGCCGCCCGCGGTCATTATTCTTGCTCCGCGGAGATCACGGCGCAACCCAGGCAGAGATCGCCCTGGTAAAAAACCGCGAACTGACCCGGGGCGATGCCCTGGTCGCGCCCGTCCAGCTTCACGCGCCACTTGCCGTCCCCGCCCGCGGGCGTCAGCGAACACTCGTAGTATTCTTCTCCGTGGCGGACCTTGACGCGCAGGTTTTCGGCGGCCGGAGGCGTGCCGGCAATCCAGTGCGCGTCCTCCACCAGGAAGGCGTCGCGCTTTTTGGCCGGGTCGTCGTAGGAGCGCGAAATATAAATGATGTTCTCGTTCACATCCTTACCGGTTACGAACCAGGGCCCGCCGGAGAGGCCCAGGCCCTTGCGCTGACCGATGGTGTAAAACCAGAAGCCCCGGTGGGTGCCGATGCGTTCGCCGGTTTCGGCTTCTCGGAAATCGCCCGGTTTTTCCCCCATGTGGTGCTTGATGAAATCGCGAAAGCTGATCTTGCCCAGGAAGCACAGCCCCTGGCTGTCCTTGCGATGCATGTTGGGTAGCTGGAATTCCTCCGCCAGCTCCCGCACGCGGCTCTTTTTATAGGCCCCGATGGGAAACGTAGCTCGGCTTAACTGCTCCTGGGTCAGATGGGAAAGAAAATAGGTCTGATCCTTAATCGGGTCGGGTGTAATTTTCAGGTGCCAGGCGCCGTCCTTTTCCACGCGATCCGCGTAGTGACCCGTGGCCACGAGATCCGCCGTATCGCCCACGTTTTCGTAAAATACGCCGAACTTGATGCGATTGTTGCACATTACGTCCGGATTGGGGGTACGCCCCTTGCGGATTTCGTCGATGGTGTAGGAGACGATGCGTTCGCGATAGGCCTGCTGGAGGGGCAGAATGTGGAGGGGAACGTTCGCCTGGGCGCAGACCTGTTCCACGAATTCCACGTCCTCTTCCCAGGGGCATTCTCCCAGGAAGTCCAGCTCATCCTCCAGCCATACCTTGAGGTAATAAGCCGTTATGTCATGGCCCTCTTGCTGGAGGAGCCGCAATGCGACGGAACTGTCCACTCCGCCCGATACCAGGGCCGCAATCTTCATGATGCTTCAGTAAAGGCCGAAATAGCGCCCATGACGGCAATAAAAATAGCTTATGTCGGTTTGGGGCGATTCGCCCTACGGCCGAAACCGGTGAAAAAGGAATTATTGATGGACATACCCCGGAGCCCGGAGCTTTTTGGGCCTTCTTTCATTCAAACAAATTCAGTTTAAGTTTCGAAGAATCTCAGGAGGATTCAGAATGTATAAGAAAATGAATATCGCCGTTACGGCAACCGCTATGGTTCTGGCGGCTACCCTGGCCGTAAATTGCGGTGGTAAGAAAAAAGGCACCATTTCCGCCAAAGGCAAGCAGCTCATGGGCAAGACCTGGAAATATGATGCCGAGGCTTCCCAGACCGCTTCCCTCACCAAAGCCGGCAAGGCTTCCGGTATCAAAAACCTGAAAGACATCAAACTCAAGGGTGATGTTAAGAAAATCGCGGGTATGTTCACCGCTGAAACCCTTTTCTTCGCGAAAGACAAAAAGAAAGGTACCCTGGCTTACGTTCAAACCAAGGGCAAAAGCCTGCTGAAAAGCAAGCGCACCGGTTGGGTAAAATGGTCCGACAACCAGAACACCATCAACCTGGCTGCCTGGAAGAAAGGTCAAAAAGACCTGGTTTACACCGTAAAAGAACTGACCGCCAACAAACTGGTTCTCGTAAGCAAAGCTAACGGCGCCATCAAAGTATACACTCGCTAATTCGCGCGGCTCCGGCCGACGCTATTCGCGATTGTTTGAAGACCCGGTTCGTTTGAGCCGGGTTTTTTGTTTTTAAAGATATCCCATTTTTCCGCGCCAATACGTCTAACGAGAGCCGGGTTAAGCAGCTTGACAATCGCCTTCAAAAGCACGATAATATCATATGATTCTTCGGGCCATACTCCCTGCTATTCTTTTCACCGCGGTGCTTTCGGCGTCCGCCTGCTCCGCGCCGGACCCCTGGAACCCGGCTGATCCCACCACCGGCGAATCCATCGAGAACAGCTTGATTCAATGCCTGGCCATCGGACCGGCCTGCACGGGATACTCCGCCATCGACCCCTCGGCCCTGACGAATCTGTCTCTCTGGCTCAGGGCGGATTCCCTGACCGTGGGGAATGGATTTTCCATCAGTACCTGGGCGGATGGCAGCGGTAATGGACATGACGCTTCGCAGCTGACGGGCGGCAATCAACCCACCTTCGCCATCGGTGCGCTCAATGGACTGCCCGCGGTTCGTTTTGCCGCGGTGAATAATCAACATATGACCATAACCGAGTTCATGGATTCGTCTTCGGTGACGGCTTTTCACGTCGCCGGTAATATTACTTCCACCGGCTCCAAGCAGAGATTATTCAATGACCTGGGCACGGCCGCCAGCGAGTGGTTCAATCCGCGCATCGACGAGACGGGTGACTTCGGTTTCGCCGTGGGCGATTCGGCGGGTAACGGTATGGATATTACCGAGGCGTTCGTGGATGGTTTCGCCATTTTGACGACGCAGGTTTCGGGCCCGTCGATTCTCGCGGCGCAGAACGGCACCGAGCGTCTCCGGATCAACGGCTCTTACAATTCCCAGACTACCTGGGATGGAACCAACGGACCGCCCACCATCGGCGGGACTTCCGGTACGCCGACCGACAGCAATTTCAACGGCGATATACTGGAGATCATCGTCGTGAATCGCGCACTGGACACCGACGAAAGACGCGGCGTGGAATGTTATCGCGCCGCGAAGTACGACATTAGCGTTTCTCACGGTTGTCGCTAAACGCCCACCCGGCACGCTGTCTTCGGCGGCCGGCTCTCGGACATTAGAACTTCAGAAATTGGGAAAGAATCGCGCCGATGAGCGGCGTCAGGGCGGGCAACCCCGCGGTGAGCAGTTCCCGCAAACCTTTCGAGAGACCCAGGTAGTCTTCCATGGCCGCGCGATCACTCGTCCAATCGGACCAGTCGGCTTCCGGCGCCGGCGAATCGCCGAAGGCAATGCTCACCAGTTTCCCACCCGTCGCCCGTAGTTGATAATAGGCAGGGCCCATAAAGGCGATGACCAGGGCGGTGTGCATGAGGCCAAGATAGGTTACAATGTCGAAGGGAATGAATGCTTTCTTCGCCGCCGCGGAATCGCCTGCCGCGACTTTCGCCGCGCGGAAGGCATCCTGGACGATGGTGCGTTCAATGGCCGTATTGACGGTGGCCAGCAGGATAAACCAACCGATTAGCAGGAGCAGCATATGCAGCTCGCGCCGGATTCGCGTGAATTCGCCGACCCGATCGCGAATATGCGAGTCGTCTTCGCTCAGGCGGCGCAGCAGGCCGGAGAGATAGGCTACGCGAACCATCCAGAGGGCCGCGAACACGGTGGCCAGATGTCGGAGCCATAGTTTCGAGTCGCCCTGATAGAAAGCTCGATCCATCCGTTCTACATGGAAACATTCCCAGAGCTGATCGTTCGCATTGTCCCAGAGCAAGGCCATGAGCGCCGTCACGACTATCGCCGTGAACAATGCCGCGCCCGGCGTCCAGTTTCCGGTGAGCGCGGCCGACCAGGTATGTCGGACTTCGCGTCCGATGCGAACGACCAGCACGGCGATTCCGAACAAGCCCAGAAATAGCAGGCCCATCAAAATGAAGGCCCAGGTGAGGACGCCTTCGCCCGGCTCCGCGGCCTTCCTGAAATCCTCAAGGTGTATGAAAACGTCCACCAGGGGAAAACACAATTCCGAGTTAAACACCCACCGGGCCGCGGCCGCCATTACCAGACCTACTCCCAGCGCGAAGCCGTTGGCCGGAGCTATGATGATTCGCCGTATATCGTTAAGCTTCATTTCGTTTTTCTCGTGGGCGATTCCCAGGAAGGATAGTCCCGTTCGTATTCGAATTCGTCGACCTGGAAGTCAGCCTTCACGTTTCGCAGCAGTCGCATGACGCCGTCCAGCGCGGAGCGAAGCGCCGGTTCCGTCCAGCCGCCCTCCACGCCGTAGTTTTCGCCGACGAAGTATAGATGCGAATGGCGGCCGTACTTCTCATTGTAGGAAAGTTCCAGTTGATTGGCGGTCTGGTTGTTCTGGCGATACAGTTTCGCGCAGCCGTCGTAGGTGGGCAGTTTGAGCCACTGGATTATCACCGGCAGCTCTTGATTGATGTACTGCGTGATGTCCTGGCCCGTGGTCTCCACGGTAATTTCGCGCAGTTTGTCGAGCACCATGGAGGCCAGTTCCTGCTCATCAAAGGGCAGCAGCTTCAAGGAGTCGTCTTCCCAGGTATAACTGGCCAGAATGACGGCGCCCCGTTGCTCACTTGCCGGGTCCGCGTCATTCTCGAGATTCCAGCTGAGGGCATAGGCGTCTTGAATAAAGGTGTCGGTCACCAGTACCTGGGGAATGCGATTTTCCGGTTTCTTCCAGTATTCTTCCTTGAGAGGAAAGAAGAGTTTACACGAGGAAATGTTATGTTGCGTGTGCTGAGCCGTCAGCATGGCGGTGGGCAATTGCCTGTCGGCGAAACCTCGAAAGCGAAAGGACATCTGGCTGGCCCACTGGCCGGAGGAAATAAACACGTGATCAAACTTAAGGTTAAGCAAGCGACCGTTGTTGTCCGCCGCGATGGCGATGTCGTCCCCCAGTCTGGTTATGCCCACGACCTTCGTCCGCGTATATAGATTCGCCCCGGGGCTTTCGTGGAGCGAAAGCGCGTCCGGGTCCGTAGGCGGTGGAGCGAAGTAAAGATATTCAACCAGGGATTGAATTCCCCGGTAATACGGCGGCGGCAGGGGCTGCTCCAACGCGTCCCGGGTTTCGCGGGCGTAGCAGGGTAGTTGCTCCGGCGCGCCGAGTCCGATGATCGTTCGCAGGTCTTCGCCGCCGAACCCGAACAGCGTGCAGCGCAGGAACCAGAGCGCGCCGATACTGTAGAACGCTCCCCAGCTTCCGTCCCCGGTACCGATGGTATAGAGGAGTTCGGCTTCCTTTTCGGTCATGCCGAAGCCGCCGTAGTTGCCTTTCCTGGGCGCGGCGACTTTCTTGGCCATGACCAGATCATCGAAGGTCATGGGATCATAGTGCTTTACGATTTCGTGCCAGTGTTTCGACCAATCGCCACCAGGCTTGAGATAGATGGGGCGAATGCGATCAGTGAAAAATCGCGTGAAGCGTACGACCTTGCGTGATAGGTCACGGATGATCTTGTTGTCGGGCTCCCGGCCGTCCGGCCAATGGATGAGCGCCGGGCGCGGAAACTTACCGCGCGGCCCGCGGCCTTCATTGATGTAGATGCCCGTATTGCCGCCGGCCGTTCCCGGATTCGGAAAGCGTTCGTGCAGGGCTCCGTTGTTTCGTAGACCGGCTTCATACAGTAGATAATATTCCAGCAGGCAGTTTTCGGCGCCGGGGTGGGGAAAGAAGGGCATGCGCATGGCGCCCAGTTCCATGCCCGTCCATGCCTGGTTCACGGGATTCGCGGCGGTCCAGAGGCGTCCCCCGATGCGTTCCGTGGCTTCGAAAATGGAAACGTCGAAACCACAGCGATGCAGCTCCCGTGCCGCGGTCATACCCGCGACGCCTCCGCCCACAATGGCCACCCGGCGGGCTTTGACCTTTTCAGGCAAGCGAGCCAGTCCCCCGGGCGCGTTCTTCATCAAACGAAAGTAGTCGAAGCGAAAGTCCGCCGGGTTCGGCCAGTGGGGCAGCCAGTTCTCCGTTTTACTTTTATGTAAGTCGTAGTCGACCGGCGTGTGCTGCAGCATGGGTGCCTCTCCGCCTCAGCGATGCTGATCGAATAGGATTACATTACCGTCGGGGTCCTTCAGGGTAAAACTTGCCGGTCCCTGGGAGGTTTCGTCGGCCTTGCTGTCCAACTGGATACCTTTCGCCTTCAGCTGTTTCTGGATTTCGCGTACGTCGTCGAAGGGATTGACTTCGCCCGCGTTTTGATCCCAGCCTGGCTTGAAGGTAATGATGTTGCCGGCGAACATACCCTGGAACAGGCCGATGACGATGGACTCGTTTTTCATGATGAGCCAGTTTTGCGCTTCATCGCCGTGGAACATTGTGAAGCCCAGATTTTCATAAAACTCTTTCGAAGCCTTCAGGTCCTTGACCGAGAGGCTTATGGAAAATGCGCCTAATTTCATGGGCGACAGTTAATACCCGGGGCGTAAATAGTAAAGAATTTATTGGATTGGCGATCGGCGAAAACGTAATTGTATTTAAATAATGATTGCGGAACGGGAATCGCCCGCTATCTTCGATATGGATATGGAAAGTGAGGAGATGATGTCCCCCGGCTCTCGGTTGGTCGA